>JBBQFG010000180.1:0-11121 GCA_038321765.1 Elainellales cyanobacterium | reverse complement strand
CAACAATGGCAGGAAAATGGCGCAGTTCGCGTAAAATCAGTGCATTATCCTTCCAAAAGCCAGTTGCCTTGAGCAATCGCTTGAGCCTGACCTGATTCTTCATGCGTTCTGTAAACTCCTAACATACGCCAAATGGCAGCTATTCACCTTTAAACCTATACGCTTCAATCGGGTAGCGTTAGGTTTTCTACTTAGTTTTGGCTAGCTGCGTAGAATTCACAGTGTTATTTGTACCGTTAGCTATCTCTTCATGAACTTTTACGATAATCAGTATTAATTTGCAAAAAAGTGCCATTTTCACTGATGGGCTTGCCTGATTTGGGCGATCGCGTTGGAGGAAAAACCGGACTCCCCTAGAATTGAGAAGAGTTCATTCCTATCGTGAGCAGGGTGTATGCAGCGTTATTCGTTTCCAGGTATAAAAGTACTCAAAACTCTGGTTCTGGGAATCAGTCTAGCCAGCGGACAGGCGATCGCTCAAACGCTGCCCCTGGCACCAGACTTGATTGCGTTTAACTCACCCCTTGGGGAAGAACTGTTGCTGGAGAGTCAAGCTAAGGATGACTATTGGAACCTGAGCATCCAGTTTGTGACCCAAGTGAACCAAGCCTACTGCGGGGTTGCCAGCATGGTCATGGTGCTGAATAGCCTGGGAATTCCGGCACCCGAAGCCCCTCAATATGCGCCGTACCGAGTCTTCACCCAGGAGAATTTCTTTGATGCTCCTGCTGTTCGTCAGGTGCTGGCTCCAGAGACTGTGGCACGTCAAGGGATGACACTGGATGAATTGGGACAGCTACTCAGTAGCCATGCAGTCAACGCGCAGGTCTACCATAGCGGCGACGTTAGCCTAGTCGAGTTTCGCAGGCTGATTGCAGAAAATTTAGACCAGCCTGGAAATTTTGTGATCGTCAACTATCTGCGTAGTGCGCTTGGACAAGAGCGTGGGGGGCACATTTCTCCTGTAGCCGCCTACAACGCCGAGAGCGATCGCTTCTTAATCCTGGATGTAGCTCGCTACAAATACCCACCTGTCTGGGTTGACGCAGAAGATCTCTGGCAGGCTACAGCCACCATCGATACCTCATCCGGTAAAACCCGTGGGTTCGTATTGGTGAACCGCGAACTTTAGAGGCTGTTTTAAATGGGAATGAATTTTGGTAGTCCTAAACTTGTAAGGGTTTTTTGATGGGCGGGCTTCGCCCGCCCATCAAAAAACCCTTACATCAATACCACTACCCAATTACTAAACGCGTACTAAAACATCTAGACGATATTGCTCAGTCCGTAGGGCTGTCAAGTGGCTTAGCTGATCGGGACAGCATTCTAAAAATGACTGATGCACGTCATCTCCAGTAATTGGGTTGGTTGGAGCCGTTAAAAGCCAATGGACTAAAAGCAGATGCCCACCCGGCTCTAAGGAGTTGACGATTTGTTCTTGTGCTTTTTTTAGATCGTCCCAACACCAGTAATATCCGACTTCTGAAAGTACGATTAGGTCGAACATCTCATCGGGATACTCATCGGGTACACTCATCAATTCAAAACGGATGTGAGGAAGCTGCTGACAACGCTCTATTGCCTGTTTCTGAGCTGCTTCTACCACATCAATCGACAGCAATGCATCACATCGAGAAGCCAGCATCTTTGTCAGCACACCAATAGAGCCACCAATTTCAAATCCAGAACGATAATAGCTTGAACCGAGGGAGTCTATGGTAGCAGCGTACTTATTCGCCTCATATTCGCTAGTTTCAAACTTCCACGGATCTGGATCTTGTTGGTACATCTGGTCAAAGTAGACCGATGGAATAGATTCTGAGGGGGATGAATTCATAGGATTTCCTCTAAATAAAGTTCCCAAGGATGAGCAAAATTGGCCAACATAGCAGGCGTTAATTGAAATCCAGTGGGATCATCACAAATTAAATTAGTCGTTTGAGACTGATAAGCTGCGATCGCCAATTGCTTCAAATCTACGACTTGATGAATATCAAGCCGCCATGCTAATACTTGATGAGACGGATGGATATCGCGCCGCTGTTGCACATCCCAATCCCAAATTGGATATTCAACAACACGGACAGATAATGATAATGTTTGGATAGCAGCAGAGATTAACTTCCACGTAGCACGATGATCAGGATGAGGATCATTTCGCCACGGAATAAAGATCAGAGTTGGCTGCCAAGCTGCTAAAACTCTACAACATGCACTCACTGCTTCTAAGAATTCAGTAGATGCTAAAGAGTCAAACGGTTTAACGCCTGGAACCGAGCCATCTGGCAGCCTTAAAAATTTGATATCTGTAGAATCAACTCCTAGAAGCGCCATTGCTAAGCGCGTCTCTGACTCACGCAACGCCCGCAGCTTGGCAGATGGATACTGACAAGAATGAGGATGAGATTGGGTGCCATCGCTGATCACCAATACTCTAACGCTGCATCCCAACGAACAGAGAGATGCGATCGCACCACCACATCCCAACGTTTCATCGTCTGGATGAGGAGCCACAACGAGCACCGACGGAGCTGCCAGCTCGTGAATCGAGCGGAGCGGTAGCACACTCGGATCAAGTAAAGGTGACTGCTCAACTTTCTGAGACATGATTAGACCAGAGAGTGTGAGCCGACTGCGATTGAGCAAGGGTGTACTGCCCTACCGTGGCGATCGCTGCATCAAACATCGGTTGACGTAAATATAGAGTTAAATCTCGAATAATGCGTTCCATCGGATGTGGCGGTAAAAGTCCACGGGTTCCGACCGAACGCTCACACAGTTGAATGACATCAATGCAAATCTGTTCAATGGCCGTTCGCACCATATTGGCATACGCTACCAACTGCTCAAAATCTAGAGAGGGTGATGCTGGACAGCCCCCGAATAGAGGAGCATATTGGACGATAGCGTCGGCTGCTCCTTGCAACCAGAGGCGGCCACTTTCAATGGCGATCGCCATCTGGCCTAACCGAGTTTGTTGATATGGATCAGAGGTTCGATTTAGCAGTTGCAAATACTGTCGGGTTGCATCAAATAACGCTTCTGCTCCCCCTAGTTGAACCGCTGCAAAACGCACTACACCAGCCGTTAACCACGGCTGTCGTTCATAATCTCCTGGCTTACCAATGAGCGAACTGGAATCTAACTCGACACCACTAAAGTCAACTTTATAGCTAGCGGTTGCCTTCATTCCAGACGGTTGCCACCACGCTGGATCTGCTGCGGTGTCAACTTGATCCATCGGTACAACACACATTTGCCACTGCCCGTCCGACAATCGTCCATTCACAAAAGGGCGTTCTACATAACCCGCACCCGAACAAAATGTTTTACAGCCGGTTAATTGGTAGCGTCCTTCTTTAGGGGATAGTCCTTCTTTAGGGGATAGTCCTTCTTTAGGGGATATAAGAGTCACTCCGTCCGCCGCTTCAGCGTTCCAGACCCCAAAAATTTTGTGGCGATCGCGAGCATCACTTGCATAGGCGCTGATCTGTTCTGAGCTACCAAACGTTTGAATTAGCTGCAAGGCGTTGACATGCCCTTCGTATACACGTCCTACTGCCAGATTTCCCTTTCCCAAATGCTTTAGCAACAGCAGCGTAGCATAGGTGGTGTTCGCATCAATTCCGAAACCTAGTCCACCCAACGAAGGCTGAAGTGGGAGAGCTAATAGCCCTGCATCAACAATCTTCTGAAACTCAGCAACCGGAAATGCCCCAGTTTGATCAACTGTTGAAGCGTTTACCGCACAAAACTCAGCGACACTAAGCGCTCGCTCTAGTGCTTCAGCAGTGGATGCAGGACAACCCATACCGGGGTGATTGCTGGGGCGATGAGATGAACGTTGAGCAGTAATAGAATTCTCCCTGCGTTGGATACCTGCGACGTTAAACATAGTTCACTTTGCAATATTACACATCAAGAGAGGAAATAATAGTCAGTATTACATATGGGACTTACGCGGTTGAATGACACTGCGGGCGCAAAGTGCCCACAGTATCATTCAACTTTCTGGGGTTTTCGGCTGCTCTGCGTAAGCCCTAAAATAATTAGTATTGCAGCCATTTTTATTCAATCGAGTAAGTCCCAATGCGTTTGTGAGAGACGCACTGCTGATTGACTGACAAAAGTCTATAGCCCTCATCCCCAACCCCTCTCCCACAGGGCGAGGGGAGTTGATCTACCCTTCCGGTTCCCTCTCCCCTCGGGAGAGGGCTAGGGTGAGGGCTTTCGGGGATCTGACTAACAAGTTTTGTCAGTCAATCAGGACGCACTAAGCGCGCCTCTCACAAACACAATCGGGCTTTAGGCGCTATGTTTTAAGTAGTTCAACCTAATAAAAACAAGATTCTAAAAGTCTGCGCCGCCCGCTGCGCGGGCGGCGCAGACTTTTAGGGTTTTATGTTTAATTACGCCCACCTACTTAGGCGCTATAAGGGGAAGACCCAAAGAAACCCAAACGCATCTAACTATTAACCACCTTTTTGGTTAACAGGATCAGCAATGTATCGGAAAGTAGGCTCGCTGTTCCAAGGACCTCGCTCATCTTTCTGCCCATTAGTAGACAAGTTGTAATAGAGATCCACGGTTTCATCGGGTTGAATGGAGCCAAACATGGGGTCAGTGAGTTTACCCAGCGAATCCAGAGCCTTCATAAACATCTGCGTATGAGAAATTTCCCGCGTTAGAAGATGAGTAAGCGCCTTTTTTGTGCCCTCATCTGTGGCCAACTTAATCAACGCCTCATAGGTTTGGCGTGCTCCTGCCTCTGCTGCAATATTTGCTCGCAAATCACGAACCACATCGCCGCCTTCATTTAGATATGTTGCCGTCCAAGCGCATCCCTGGCTGTCAAGAAAATGGGGTCCCATGCCTCGAACAGCAAACAGAGTGCTCTTATAAGCCTCGGTTTGATCCACATTTTTGGTGTGCGACTCAATGAGCTTGCCAACCATTTCTAGATGGCCAAATTCTTCAATTGCAATGTCTTGAAGCATATCTCGAATGCCAGCATTCTCAATGTGAAAAGACTGTACCCAATATTGCAGAGCCGCAGATAGCTCTCCCGTTGCTCCACCAAACTGTTCTAACAGCAGTTGAGCAAACTTCGGATTCGGCTCATTTACATTGACGGTATGAATCGTTTCTTTTTTGTGGAAAAACATTCGGTAAATCCTAATTAGGGTGCTAGGCTCAATTCTTTTTGCACTTGGCATTGCCAACTTCTCGTAGACAATACCCCGGCACTGAAAAAACTATCGCCAGGTGCGATTTCCGTCTTCGTCAACTCGTGCTTGACGAATTATGTCAGAAATTTTCTCAGCATCTTTGACGTGGTGAAGTGCCTCTTGGGTACCGTCTGGCTGATCAACCACGAAATAAGTGGGTACTACAATATGGTCGCCCGTGATGTCGGGGGCATCCACTGCCACTTGCTTTGCTTTTTCTTCAAGAGTTTTAGACTCGTCAATGCGATCGCCTGGATTAACCGTCAACCGCTTACCAGAACGCTCCAAATCAGCCTTTTGCTCTCGCTTTTGCTCTTGGTCAACCTCTTCAGGAGCCATCGGCTGAATCACATCCTCCGGGGAACGCGGTGTTGAATCGCTGTTCATAATAAAACCTCAGAGTCACTTCACGTATCAGTTAATAGATTTCATCCTAAGCAAACCTCTTATCACTTACCTCTATCACATGAGATAAGCATGATTTTTTTATGTAGAACTCTAGACATACTTGCTCTAATCCATCTCCACAAAGCCCCACCTAAACTTCATGCAAGCTAAGTAGTTCAACCTAAATAAAAACCAAATTCTAAAACCCTGCGCCGCCTGCACAGCGAGCGGCGCAGGGTTTTAGAATCTTATATTTAATTAAGCCCACCTACTTATCTCGTTGAATCTATAAATCTTAAGAATTACGCACCTCACGCGAAAAACCAAAACAGTGAATGAATTTACGGACACTCCGCGCCGACAAATTCATTCAACTGCGTAAGTCCTATATCTATTGAATGGGTGAGTCTTTAAAGTGCTTAAAGGTTCATACTTTTTGAAAGTCGGCGTTTATGAAATAGGAGAAGGATCATGTCGGGCAATAATAATCAAGAACTACAGCCAAGGCAGCATCAAGATCGACGACCAGGGCTTGAGTCTGAAATGACACCGTTACCTCAATCTGAAAACCCTCACTATCACGGGAGCGGCAAGCTTCAGAGTAAAGTTGCTCTGATTACAGGAGGTGACAGTGGTATTGGGCGTGCCGTGGCGATCGCCTACGCGAAGGAAGGTGCCAGTATAGCGATTGTTTATCTTAACGAGCACACCGATGCCGAACAAACTCAGCACTTAATTGAACAGGCGGGTCAACGTTGCCTACTCATTCCGGGTGATATTGGAGACGAACTATTCTGTCAGCAAGCGGTGCAAAAGACAGTAGACGAACTTGGACGACTGGACATCTTGGTCAATAACGCCGCTGAGCAGCATCCCCAGGAAAGTATCGAGCAAATTAGTGCAGAGCAACTAGAACGAACCTTTCGCACTAATATTTTTTCAATGTTTTATCTGACTAAAGCCGCATTGCCGCATCTAAAATCAGGTAGCGCTATCATTAACTCTACTTCCGTAACAGCGTATAAGGGCAACGCTCAACTGCTTGATTACTCCACTACAAAAGGGGCGATCGTAGCCTTCACCCGTTCGCTATCGCAATCACTGGTTAGTAAAGAAATCCGAGTGAATGGTGTTGCTCCAGGGCCAGTTTGGACACCCTTGATCCCGTCTACGTTTCCCGAAGACAAAGTAGCCAGTTTTGGCGCTCAAGTCCCGATGCAACGAGTAGGGCAGCCCGCAGAGATCGCTCCAAGCTATGTGTTCCTGGCATCCAACGACTCTTCCTATATGTCTGGCCAGATCTTGCATCCAAATGGGGGCGAAGTAATCAACGGATAGGACTTAGCGGGAGCGACAGGTCTAGATTAAGCCCATTGCGTGAATCATTTCCCGTCGAAGCCAGGAAATGATTCACGCTCATGAACATCGGCATTGCATAATCGAGGGATGATTTTTCTATGCTGCCAGCTTGCCCAAAGCAGCTAGACTGTTAGACTCGGCGCGATGATACAGCACATTCTGGGCAGCAGCAACATTATCAGACTGCCCCATCCAGGTTTGCATGGCGGCCTGTTGCAGCGCACGCCCATAGGAAAAAGTCAATTTCCAGGGCAATTGTCCACGGTAGAGGGCATTCATCGCGTTCAGGTGAGCCGTAGCTTGTTCATCACGCTGCCCGCCCGATAAAAACGCACAGCCCGGTACCGAGGCAGGTACGAAATCTAGCAAGCATTGCACCGTACAGCGGGCAACCTGTTCGACACCCACCTGTGCAGAGCTTGCTTGACCAGGAATTACCATACTTGGTTTCAGAATCATCTGATCCAGCGCTATACCTTGGAGATAGAGCTGTTGAAAGACAGCTTTTAGAACCACTCGATGCACTTCAAAACTATGCTCTAGCGTATGAGAGCCATCCATCAAAATTTCAGGCTCAACAATCGGTACTAGCCCATTTTCTTGGCATAGAGCGGCGTAGCGAGCTAAGGCGTGAGCATTAACTTCAATGCAGCGAGCAGAAGGAAGGCGATCGCCAATACTGATAACGGCACGCCATTTAGCAAACCGGGCACCTAAACTGTAGTATTCAATCAGGCGATCGCGCAATCCATCTAACCCTTCAGTAATCAGTTCTCCTGGCGTTAATGCTAGGGGCTTTGCTCCCAAATCTACCTTAATGCCGGGAATAATTCCTGCCTCTGCTAATGCTTGGGTAAACGGCACTCCACGTTGAGTAGACTGACGGATGGTTTCATCGAATAAAATTACACCACTAAAAAATTGCCCCACATCTGGCGTTGTAAACAGCATTTCGCGATAGGCTCGGCGCATCTCTTCGGTTTGAGGAATGCCCAATGCCTGGAAGCGCTTGTTAGCAGTACTGAAACTTTCGTCGGCGGCTAAGATACCCTTACCATCTGCAACCATGGCTTGGGCGATCGCTTTTAACTCATTCATAGTTATCATCTTGGCGTAGGTTAGTACTTGCTATAATTTAGCGCCCCTAAATCCAAACAATACGTGCTCTACGATTCTAGTAAGTAGATGGGCGTAATTAAATATAAAATCTTAAAAGTCTGCGCCGCCCGCTGTGCGGGCGGCGCAGACTTTTAGAATTTGGTTTTTATTTAGGTTGAACTACTTACCACTATACTACTCATGAAGTTTTCTGCAGAGTATAAAGACGCAATCGTAGGTCAGAAAGAGCCTGTTCAATTTTGACAGAAAACCGTTGGGGTTTCCATTGCCCTTCTTCTCTCTGGCGTTGTTCAATGCGTTCTAAAAATAAATTAAAGGGTTGAGGGTTTTTCAGTTCGTAAGTCAGCCAGCTATTTTCTACTCCTAGTTTTGAGGAAAGCATCTCAGTATCTAAAGCCGTCAATTGATATTCTGCATGGACGATCCGAGAGCGCAGTTTTCGAAGTGCATAGCGAATTTTTAAGCGAGTTTCAACGGCTGATACATCTTCTACTAAAAAAGGCTGTTGTTGTTTCCCCATCATGACCCATTGATTTAACTGATTGGCTAAACCGTTGGTTGCCCGCCCAATCTGGCGCGCAGAAGTTGTAACTCGTACATGTGGACTGTGGTGAAAACGAGCACCAACCCGAAGCAGCGCACGGTAGAACGCTACATCTTCGGGCGTTCTTACCGCAGGCATTCCACCTGCCTGCGCGTACATTTCTGCGGTTACTGCTAGACTAGCGCCGTAATGCTGATGATGCCGAGGCAACCGATCAAAGGGGTCTGGATCAAGTATTGCTTCTAACTTTCCTAGAAGATATTGATATCCAACCTCTCGCAGATAACAGGCTCTAGCGTAGGGGTCTAGTGCAGAACGTTCCTCCTTACTAATTAAAATTCGCCCGCCGATGGCATCAGCTCCCTGCTCTACTTCGCGTAAGGTTGCTGCAATCCAGGTAGAATCCACCATGCTATCTCCATCTGTAGATGCAATCACCCCGCGTTTTTTTTCAAGTCGTGCAAAACGCCGATAGGCTTCATGCATTAACAGTTGTCGAACTCGGCCAATATAGGCATCTTTGGGAGCCAGATTTCGTTCAACAACATGTAGAGCTAGTTCTGGATGAGTAGCGGCAAAATGATAGGCGATCGCTGCCGATGAGTCACTGCAATTATTAGCAAATAAGATAATTTCATAACGGCATGGATGAAAGGGATTTCCTTGCAAATCAACCTGATTTGCTAGCGCATCTAGAGTTTTATATAAAGTCTCAGCCTCATTTTGAACTGGAACAATAACACACAGTTCACAGGTCGACAAAGGAGGAGATTGAACGTGTAGTTGATCACACTCGATGTCATTTGAATGACTTGGAAGAGACTGATAATCAGCGGTTACCTCCGAGAGGTTCATATAGATTTCCCTTCTGTCCTTAGGCTAAAGTAGCGTGAGGAATGAGCTAAGCTCCGTCCATACGATAAGTTTAGAGTTCTAATTTAATTACTAAATCTATCTGGTGATTGATTATTTACAGGCGAATTACAATCGCATGAGGTATACATTTTTAGCAGTCCTAAACGTGCCATAGTTTTGACGGTGTAGCTAGAGCCTACACCGCCAAAACCATGACTCATGACCCTGAATACAGCAGCTTCTAATTAAATGAGCCACAGATATTGTTGTGAGAGCTTCGCAACGTACAGCTCTCACAACAATAATCAGGTTCTATGCGATTGAAAATCGCTATGAGTAACTGCAACCCGATTGAAGATAACCCACCCTTAGAGTACCCAAAATCAGTGGGTGGCACTAGACATCACTACAGCGGCATTTAGAGTACAAGACCAGTCACATTCGAGTCGCTTCCCCTACAGGCTAACGGGCAACGCCCTATCTAACGAATACGAATCAGACTTATGTCCGCATGTTAGAAGAAATGAGTCCAACAGATCTGCTGTTCTGACTGCCTGTATCTGTGCGGTCAGCTTGCCCCTATTTGATATCCCTCAACTTGACGACCAAAACTAAAAGGTGCTGCTGAGCGTAGCTATGAATTTCAGTTTAGGAGGTGCGCTGAACATGCCTCCTAAACTGAAATTCATAGCCGGGTTAAGCAACGCCACCTAAAAATCCAGCGTAAAGCTATAGTGTTTTTTGCAAAAAAATGTCCTTTTATGTAGAAATGTTACGACATTTGACTTTATAATCCGTATACATGCTGTATTAAAACGTCTGTTGCAAAGCGGATACTTACTTGCCTTTAATTTCTCTCCCAAATAATAAAATGACTCAGAGCAGAAATGGCGCTACTTTTATACAAACTGCTCATGTTGCAAAAGGCTCTGATTGCGTACCCTTCATTGTTGGCGGGGCGTTGATGCAACCCTCTACACTTTCATCTATTAGCCCTCTAGAAGCAGCTCCTTGCACTGCTTTAGAACAGACGCTCACCTGTTTCAAGTTCTACCTAGATCAGTCCATACAAGAAGGGGCGATCTATAGCAATAAGCTATATCGGCTAGCAAAGCAGTTTGCGGTAGATGAGCGTCTACAGGCTTATCAATATGGATATGAGTTGATGGGTCGAGATGTTCTAGCCTTCATCAGTGTGTCCAACCAACGCTACGTTGTTTGGACAAAGTTAGGTTCGCCAACGTAAGTGAGCTTCCTTTTGATGAAGCACTTGATTCGGTGAAATTGCTATCTAATCAGGGCTACGAGCCGCAGCATACAAATACAATTGCAAATCAAGTTTACCCATTGTTGAAGTTTCTGATGGCCGCTGAAAATTTTATCTTGGGAAGTGGCGATACACTTCATAAACTTTAGGTAGTGGTATTGATGTAAGGATTACCAAAATTTACAGCCCCATTGCAAGACAGAATTTTCAGCCGCATCACGAGGTATAGCGGTAGCCATGATCAATAGGACGCCTCCCTGTCATTCCCGCGCAGGCGGGAATCCATCTGCTCGATAGGTGCGGGGGTGGATTCCCGCCTGCGCGGGAATGACGCTGGCATGTCCTAAGCTTTATGACTATGG
>JBBQFG010000179.1:0-11245 GCA_038321765.1 Elainellales cyanobacterium | reverse complement strand
AACTTGTTAGTCAGATCCCCGAAAGCCCTCACCCTAGCCCTCTCCCGAGGGGAGAGGGAACCGGAAGGGTAGATCAACTCCCCTCGCCCTCTGGGAGAGGGGTTGGGGGTGAGGGCTGTAGACTTTTGTCAGTCAACCAGCTCTCAACGTCCAGCTACAGAACCCCAAGTCAGCTACGCAACCCTAACCCATGAACCCCAAAATCCTTGCCTTTGCGGGCAGCACCCGCACCGACTCATACAATAAAGCGTTAGTCAAAATAGCTGCCGCTGGTGCCAGATCTGCTGGAGCTGATGTCACTTACATCGATCTGCGCGACTTGCCCATGCCCATCTTTGACCAAGATTTAGAAGCGCAAGACGGCGCACCCCCCAACGTCACGACATTTAAAGAACTGTTGATGGCTCACGATGGGTTTTTGATTGCATCACCTGAATACAATAGCTCTATCTCAGGAGTGCTCAAAAATGCAATCGACTGGGCATCGCGCCCAGCCCCCGGTGAAGCGCCGCTGGCCTGCTTTGCCGATAAAGTTGTGGTGATTATGAGTGCCTCCCCTGGCGGCTTTGGGGGACTGCGGGGACTTGTTCCGCTGCGATCGCTTTTGGGCAATATCAGAGTTCTGGTGTTACCCGACCAAATGGCGATCGCCCAGGCTCACGAGGTATTTACCCCTGAAGGCACCCTCAAAAATCCTCAGCAGCAAGCCTCAGTCGAAGGGCTGGGAATTAAGCTGGCGCATACATTGGCGAAGTTAATCGCCTAGAGCCGAGGGTAGTCCTAAATTGGTAAGGATTGTTTGATGGGCGGGCAAAGGCCGCCCATCAAACAATCCTGACATCAACACCACTACCGAGCCGAGTTTTACCCGCCTGCCTTGACCTGACTTTATTCTCCAGCCTGCCTATGAAGCTTCTTTGTCTCAGTAATGGTCACGGTGAAGATGCGATCGCCCTCCGCATTCTCCGTGCCCTTCAGCAGCAATCTAACTGTCCTGATCTGGCGGCGCTGCCATTGGTGGGTGCAGGGCATGGGTTTGCCCAAAGCGGCATTCCGGTGATTGGCCCGGTGAAGCAGTTGCCGTCGGGTGGCTTTATTTATATGGATGGCAAGCAGTTTGCCAGAGATCTGAAAGGTGGACTGCTGTCGTTGACTCGGCAGCAGCTCAAAACTGTTCGCACCTGGGCACAGCAAGGCGGCGCAATTTTGGCAGTAGGAGACATTGTGCCGATGCTGTTTGCCTGGTACAGCGGTGCGCCCTATGCCTTTGTGGGCACTGCCAAGTCAGACTATTACCTGCGCGATGAAGCCGGATTGCTACCCCGCCCGACCTGGTTCGATCGCCTAGAAAATTGGTCAGGCTCGGTTTATTTACCCTGGGAACGCTGGCTAATGAGCCGCCCGCGCTGTAAGGCGGTGTTTCCACGCGATCGCATCACCAGTGAGATTTTGGGTAAATGGAAAATTCCTGTATTCGACGTGGGCAACCCCATGATGGACGGGCTAGAGCCGACTGGTGTGGAATTTCCGACCGGGTGGGATAGTCTCACCGTGGCGCTAATTCCTGGATCGCGGGTGCCGGAAGTGTACAACAATTGGCAGCAGATGCTTCAGGCAGTGAGTGGGTTAGTTGAGGGCATAGGGCGCAAGCTCGTTTTTTTGGCCGCAATTGCCCCCTCGATTGACCGAACTGCGCTGCACCAGGCGCTCACCACCTATGGCTGGCGCAATGCGGGAGAGGACGTGTATAAGCTACAGAGTTCGCTTCAGGGCGCTACACTGCTGCTTACGTCTGCCTTTAATGACTGTATTCATACCGCAGATGTGGCGATCGCCATGGCCGGAACTGCCACTGAGCAGTTTGTCGGCCTGGGCAAACCCGCACTGCTGCTGCCGGGTCAGGGGCCTCAATTCACCCTTGCCTTTGCCGAGGCTCAAACTCGCTTGCTAGGGCCGTCTGCCATTTTGGTTGCCCAGCCGAACCAAACCCCTCAGGTACTCCAACAACTGCTTAACGATCCCGATCGCCTGCAACTGATTGCCGAAAACGGTCGCCGCCGCATGGGTTCACCCGGAGCAAGCGATCGCATTGCTGCGTGTCTGGTAGAGCGTCTGGCATAAATGTCTTGCCCAGGCTGGGAATGTTGACATTGTCATTCCCGCGCAGGCGGGAATCCATCTGCTCGATAGGTGACAGCGTCATTCCCGCCTGCGCGGGAATGACGCTGTCATGTCCTAAGCTTTATGACTATGGCTATACATGAAATCAGCAACACCGGAATGGTTTGCATTCTCGCCAAAGCTGGGAACACCAACCCCCCAGGCGAGACGTTTTATTGCCCACTTGCAGCAGGTTGTAAGGTAATGGGGAGCTGCTTACCCAGTTCTTGTTGCAGTCGATGCGCCTGATAATCGTAGAGCGACAGTTCCATGGTGCCGGGTAGGGTGTTCATAAAGGCTCGGGCATCGTCTAGGCTACAGCCAGAGATGCGGGCGAGGTCGCTGCCCAAGTCGTGTAAGAAGCTCGTGTTAAGCGGCTTTTGAGCCGTGAGCTGCCATCGTTGGGAGGGGGTAATTTCGCCCCGTTCAATGCGGCGTAACCCGTTGATGGATGATAACAAGACGAGGCGATCGCCTGCTTGTAGCATCCGGTCATCGGGGGGCATGAACCCATCCAAGCTATTTCCCACTGCCCCTGCGTGAGCCGCGCGCTGATGAAAAATGGGCACCACGCTATAGCCGTAGGCAACCTGTGATAGCAGCTTGCCGTCCAGCGTATCTCCGGCTGAAATCACAAACTCAGGCACTAAAATAGTCTGCCCGTTCAGTCGAAATAGGCTCAAAATATTTTCACCGAAGGCCGCTGCTGCAAAGACTTCTGCCGAAAGCGCGTAGGCGGCTAAGATCCGGGCTTCGGGCAACAAGTTGGCTAAATTATCGCCAAATCGCTGGTCATAAGAGCGCACCACCAAGCGAATCTCTCGATCTTGCTGGCGGGCCGCATCTCGCGCCATCAGTGCCACTTCCAGGTTAAGCATTTGGTCTTCGGTAACCACCACCATGCTTTTGGCGAAGGCCAGGTTGGCATTCGCCAATTCTTTGATCGAATCACCCAGCAGCAGCGGCACCTGCGTGGGCAGAGACACGTTTTCCAGGGTTTCGGCGATCGCCACCATGGGCTGTTTGAATTCGTACAGCAGCGTCGCAATCCGCTGCCCCACGCGCCCTAGCCCCACCAACACCACATGATCTTGAGTAGGAACAGCAGGACGTTTTCGCAGAAAGTCGAAGCGAGAGCTGATTAAGCTGTCGGCAATCAGGCCCAGCGCCCCCAACACAAACAGCAAGCTGAGCAACGTAATCAACAGGCAGGCAAACTGAACTGGCCAGGGAACTGTAGCCCCAGTACTAACGAGTCCACCAAACAAGTCTCCATAGCCGCCCATTAGCAAGATAGCCCCAGCAGAAATGGCATTTTGCCAGGTCATGCCCGCTACGCTTTGTCTGAGCAGAATGGCGGCGGCACCCCACAGGAATACGGCGATCGCCAACCCCAGGCTAATAATTTGGCGGTTTTGCTTCGCCTGAATCCACTGCCACAGGTGGGCAATCCGCTGGGCTGGGTTAACGGTTAGGGCACGGGTCATCGCTTGCCCCATTTGCTGTAGGGGATGTGCGGCGATCGCCTGATCTTTGGATTTGGCCACAGCCGTTTGCCCCACCAGTTCTACATAGGCGATCCGATCGCCGGGTTTAATCCGGGTGTCGGCTTGCCATTGGTAAAATACTCGGTTAGAAACGGCTGTATCTGATGCCGCCTCGGCAGGGGAGTGGCTGACCAACCGAGACTCCTTTTTGTGCAGCGTCAGAGCCAGGTTGCCGTTAAAGCGGCGATCGTCCGGTTCTACCTGTTGTTCAACGACTTGTAGCTGCGCCGCTCCAATATTAAATGCGCCCAAAATTCCCACCTGTAGCCCTGCTAAGGCAAAGGCCAGGGCAGGCATTTCGGTCGGTTCATAGGCAGTAAAGTTGCCCAAGCGCTGTTTCAGGAGCTGATTTAGGTTTTGGCGAGAGGAGCGGAGTACCAGCCGAATGTTAGGGTTCAGCCGACGGGCGGCGATCGCCGTTTCAATGTTGACCGTTTCGTTGCTGGTCGCCAGCAAAATGGCTCGACAGTTCTGCACTCCGGCCTTGAGTAGCAGGGCATCGTCTCGACAGTCACCCAAAATGGGCGGCTCTGCCAGTAAATCCAAAAAGTTTTCGACTTCCCAACGCTCTGATGCGTCTTGGGTAATGGCGGTAATAGAAACGTCTGATTCATCGGTCGCAAATCGCCGCAGGTTGTAGACACAATATTGCCCCAAACTGCCTAGACCACAGACTAAAAATCGATCCACCAGTCGGTCGGGTTCGGTTTGCCCCGATGCCGCAGCGCGGTTGGGCACAAAGGGTGTGGGTTGCCCCTGCTCCAGGCTCAAACGGTAGCTCCACAGGGGTACAGAACTATTAGCGCCATAGCCAAACAGATTCACGAGCTGAATCGTCGAGATTTCTAATTCACGAATTTTTTGGCTTACCAGTGCAATCAAGTACCGCCGATCTACTTTGTCTTGAATGTAGAGCTGTACGTTTAGCCCGCGCTCGGCTCGCTCTACGCTGGCGCTTACGCCCTGGGACTGAAGTTCGTCGGTGAGGTAATCGGCGATCGCATGAGGTTTTCCCAGTTTTGCCAGATCAAAGCGGGTGGAGGGCATGGCAGGGGGTCACGTCAGTGAATGGGAAGGAAACCCCTTACAGTATGCTGGTAGGTGCAAAGAAATGGAACCACTTTGGGTCGCATGTGACTGAAGTGAACACTATTTTTTTGTGGCGAATCCTTTGGGATGCATCTCCGGGTTTGAGGTTATGAGTCTTTGCATTAATCCCCATTGTTCTGAGCCAAGTCATCCTGGTAACGATGGTAGCCGCTTTTGTCAAAGTTGTGGCTCAGATTTGGTGCTGAAAGAGCGCTATCGAGTCATGCGGTTACTGAGCGATAAAAGTGGGTTTGGCAGGGTCTACGAAGCATACGAGCGCAATATTCCTAAGATTCTAAAGGTTTTGAAAGACGTGCATGGGCACAACCCCAAAGCAGTGCAACTGTTTGAGCGAGAAGCGGCGGTGCTTAGCCAGTTAAAAAATCCGGGGGTGCCAGCCGTAGAGGCAGGGGGATATTTTCAGTTTTTGCCAAGGGGCAACACTGAGCCGCTGCACTGCATCGTTATGGAAAAAATTGATGGGCCAAATCTGCGCGAGTGGATGCGGCAGCAGGGTAACCATCCAATCAACGAAAGTCAGGCGCTGCAATGGCTGCGGCAACTGACAGAGGTATTGCACTTAGTCCATCAGCATAATTATTTTCACCGGGACATTAAGCCCGAAAATATTATGTTGCGGTCGAACGGGCGGCTGGTGCTGGTTGATTTTGGGGCAGTGCGTGAGATGACCTCTACGTATCTAGCGCAACTGGGCAGTTCTGATGGGGTGACGCGAATTAGTTCGGCGGGCTATACCCCACCAGAGCAAGAGAAAGGGCAGGCAGTGCCCCAGTCTGACTTCTATGCGCTGGGCTGGACGTTTGTCTATTTGCTGACGGGTAAGCAGCCGACCGATGCTGATATTTATGACCCGCTGAGTGACGAGTTTCACTGGCATCAGTTTGCTCCTCAGATTACGCCCCCGGTTGCGGCGTTTATCGATCGCCTGATTGCTCCCAGAGCGTCGGATCGACCCCACAATACGGCAGAAATTCTGCGGGATTTAACGGAGCTGTCGGACTTGTCAGCGCACATAATGGCGGCTTCGTTGCCACCAATTACCACCGCCCCGCCGTCGCTAGGGGCAGTCCAGCCGCTGTTGACAATGCCACAGTTGACAATGCCACAGTTGACAGTGCCACAGTTGACAATGCCACAGCCGCCAAAAACCCAGTTGATTCAAGCAGACCGCTGGGGATGGCTGAACGGCAAGCGGTGGTTGATTGGTGGGTTGGCCGCGGTCATGTTGGGTCTGGGAGGATATTTTGGCTGGCAAACCTATCAGCGATCGCCCGGTCGCTCAGGCACAGCCCAAACGCTGGTGGTTAACCAAACCCTCAAGGGGCATACAGGTTTCATTAACTACGCTCTGTTTAGTCCCGATGGCAAAACGCTGATGACAGCCAGCGCCGATCACCAGATTTTTGTGTGGAATCTAGAGACTAAAATGGCCGTTCGGGTGCTGCAAGGGCATACGGGTTTTGTCAATGTGCTGGCGCTGAGTGGCGATGGGCAAACCCTGGTGAGCGGCGGCGCAGATAAGAAAATCTTGCTTTGGGATTTGTCCACAGGCAGGTTGCTCCACACGCTGACGGGGCATACAAACGCCATTAATGCCCTGGCGATCGCCTCGGATGGTATCTTGGTTAGCGGTAGCGCTGACCGCACGGTGCGAACATGGGATCTGGCGACCGGGAATCCGCTACAAACGCTAACTGGGTTGGACGGTTTCGTCAATGCCGTGGCCGTGAGTCCCGATGCTAGACTGGTGATCGCCGCTGGGGCTGCTCCGAGTATTCAATCATGGAATCTGGCTACTGGGCAGCCAATCCGTACGTTCGTAGGCTATAACGGAACGATTAACGCACTGACAATTAGCCCCGATGGCAGTACCTTAATTGCCGGAGGTACAGACAAAGCAATCCGTCTCTGGGATGTTTCCACCGGAAAGCTGATGCACACGCTAACAGGACACACAGGCTTCATTAATACGCTAGCGGCACAGGGCGATGGTACGACCCTCCTCAGCAGCGATGCTGAAGGCACTCTTAAACGATGGAATTTGAAGACCGATCGCCCCCTTCAGACCTACACAGGCCAAGGGAACTCGCTGGATTATGTAGCGGTTAGCCCTGACTGGAAGGCGATCGCCACGGGTCGGGGGTCTGATACGGTTCAGTTGTGGACGTTACCGGAAAAGTGAGCTGATATCTAAATATGGTTGCCGATCGCGCTGGAAATAGCCTCTCAAACGCCAGAAGAATTATTCTTTCTGCAACGGCTAAAACGTTTAAAGATTTTATTGGCGGCAGAGATCGCGATTACTATCGATTTCGTGCTGCCGATTCCAGCCAGTTCTCGTTGCAGATGGATGGCTTGACCGCCAATGCAAATGTGGCGCTGCTCAACAGTCAGGGCAAAACCCTGAGCAAGTCGGTCAAAGCGGGCACGCGGGTAGAATCGATTCAGTCGAGGCTAAACGCAGGCACTTACTATGTGGTGGTCTATCCCAAACGCCCTCGCGAAAATACCAACTACAATCTGACGCTGTCGGTGGCAGCGGCGGGCGTAACCAACAGCCCGTTCAATATTCAGTTTGACTATCGGTTTGATACCCAGGGCTTTTTTACATCCGAAAAAAGGGCTGTATTAGAAGCGGCGGCGGCGCTTTGGGAAAATATCATTCAGGATGAGTTCGCGAATACACCCGTAGGTACGAGGGTGCAGTTTGTAGACAATCCCGAAACAGGCGAATTGCTAGCGAGCGATTTTGTAGTCGATCGCCTCATTGATGATGTCCTGATTTTTGTGGGGGCACGCGATTTGCAGGGTTTTTCGGGAAGCACGTTGGCACTAGCGGGGCCGGCTGGCTCGGCATCGTCAACCGACGGAGCAGATTTTGAACCGTCTGTCGGCACCATAGCGTTTAATGTCGGCACTGATTGGTTCTACGACCCCACCCCAACCACAGATACGGATCTTCCAGTTAATCAGCAAGATTTTCTATCAACGACTGCTCATGAGATTGCTCATGTGCTGGGCTTTGGTACTAGCATTGCGTTCGACAACTTAGTCAGCGGTTCGGCCTTTGCAGGAGCCAACGCCCTTGCCCGCAACGGTGGAAATTCCATTCCCTTAGGTGACAGCGCCCATATTACCGATGGCTATCAGTTTGGTGGCTCAGGGCAAACGCTGATGTCGCCGTTTGCTGAGCGAGGCGTACGTAAACGCCCTACGGCTTTGGATGTGGCCGTTTTAGATGATATTGGCTACACCGTCAATTACAGTGCCGTATCTATGAATGCTCCGCTGTTAGAACGGGCCAGGTCGGGCGATCGCACTCTTCAAGGGGCTGCTAAGCAAAGGTCTAGGCGGCGGCAAGTGTCACTGCTGTCGTCTGGATTTGGCACGTCTGGATCTGGCACGTCTGGATCTGGCATGTCTGTCTATGGCACCTGTGGTTGTGCATGCTGTTTGGTCGGTCAAGTGCCTTCAATCCGCAAGGATTCCTAATGCTAAGGGTTACATCTTGCATGGCAGAGAATATGGAGTTCGTGGGTCGGGCGATCGCCACTTACATCCAGCAAACGCTCCAATTGCCCACCCAGTTTGTCGATAATGTGACTTGGCCAGAGCGAGAGCGGCAGTTTTATCGGGGCGATATTCAGGTTTGTTGGATCTGTGGCTTGCCCTACGTGCATAAGGCCGATCAGTCCACGGATTCTGTAGAAATCTTGGCGGCACCGGTAATGCGGGGGGCGCGATATGCCAACCGTCCCGTCTATTTTTCGGATGTGGTAGTGCGACGTGATAGCCGCTTTCAGCAGTTTGAGCAGTTGCGGGGAGCTGCGTGGGCGTATAACGAGCCGCGATCGCACTCAGGCTGCTACATCACCCGCTACCACCTGGCAACGCTGGGAGAAACGGGAGATTTTTTTGGCACGGTGGTGGAGTCAGGTGCCCATCAGGCTTCGCTGCGGATGGTGCTAGATGGCACAGTCGATGCATCTGCAATCGACAGCACGGTTCTAGAAGTAGAGCTGCGGCTTAATCCAGACTTGGCGGCTCAACTGCGCGTCATTGAAGTTTTGGGGCCTAGCCCGATTCCGCCGTGGCTAATTTCGACCCGCGTCTCCCCTGAGCTAAGAACGCGCCTTCGGACTATGCTGTTACAAATGGAGGCAGAGCCAGACGGACAGGCTGTTTTGGCGACCAGCGGGATCGCCCGGTTTGTTCAAGCTAGCGATCGCGACTACGACCCGATTCGCCACATGGCAAAAACCGCCGACCCCATTGTTTTATAGCTGTTTTATAGCTGTCGCCAAGTAGCTTAGAGGATGTTTGAAAAGTGATTGGCTGTGATTTTGGGCACTGAGTGATCCCCCCTAGCCCCCCTACCCTTCGGGAAGCCGCTTCGCGTCTATAAAAAGGGAGGAACCGGATTCAAAGTCCCCCTTTTTAAGGGGGATTTAAGGGGGATCGATACCGTTTTTATACCAGCGACGGGACTTTTAAAACATCCTCTTAGGATTACCGGACATTTTTGTAGGCGCGCTCAGCGTGCCTACAAAAATGTCCTTGTCCTCACCGTCGTGACTGCGGCTATGGGAGCATAAATTAAACAAAATCCGACGTTGCTGCTTCAATCATCTCCAGTTAGCCGGGTGGCACATCTCTCCCTGTGTACTGTTATCTTAGGTTTGAAACAACTGGAGTTCTGAGAATTGTCACTACTTATGGGGAATAAATATCAGCGGGTGCTGTTGAAACTCAGCGGCGAGGCTTTGATGGGCGATCTCTCTTACGGGATCGACCCAGCGGTCGTAGATGCAATTTGTGAAGAAATTAAAGAAATTGTTAGTACTGGTTTGGAAATAGCGGTAGTCGTTGGCGGGGGCAATATTTTTAGAGGGATGAAAGGGGCTTCGGCGGGCATGGAGCGCGCCACCGCAGACTATATCGGCATGATTGCCACCGTGATGAATGCCATGACCCTGCAAGACTCACTAGAGCGCAAGGGCGTACAAACGCGGGTGCAAACGGCGATCGAAATGCAGGAAGTAGCGGAGCCATACATTCGCCGCCGAGCCATTCGCCATTTAGAAAAGGGGCGCGTAGTAATTTTTGGGGCAGGCTCAGGCAATCCCTTTTTTACCACCGATACGACAGCAGCGCTGCGGGCAGCCGAAATTAATGCCGAGATTGTCTTTAAAGCAACCAAGGTCGATGGCATTTATGACTCTGACCCTAAGGTGAATCCGCAAGCGCGTCGGTTTCAAACACTGACCTATGGACATGTTTTAGAAAAAGACTTACAGGTAATGGATGGAACGGCGATCGCCCTGTGTAAAGATAACAGTATCCCGATCATGGTATTTAATATTGCCGTACCGGGAAATATCCGTCGTGCCCTGATGGGAGAACCGATTGGTACGTTAGTTGGAGGCTCTTGTGAAGTTAGCTGAGATAGAAGCTCAAATGCAGAAGACCATTGAGTCGACTCAACGGTCATTCAATACAATTCGTACCGGACGGGCAAATGCTGCGATCCTAGACAAGGTTTTGGTGGAATACTACGGCACTCCCACCTCGCTTAAGTCGCTGGCCAACGTCAACACGCCCGATTCCAGCACCATTTTTATTCAGCCCTACGATCGCAACACGCTGAATATTATTGAAAAAGCGATTTCCCTGTCCGATATTGGCTTAACCCCCAATAACGATGGCAGCACAATTCGCCTCAATATTCCACCGTTGACGAGCGATCGCCGGAAAGAACTGGCCAAAGTGGCGGCCAAGTATGCCGAAGAAGGCAAAGTTGCTCTTCGCAATATTCGCCGCGATGCGGTTGAAATCGTCCGCAAGCAAGAAAAGAGTGGAGATGTGTCTGAAGACGAGGCACGCGATCTGCAAGACTCAATTCAAAAGCTGACGGATAAATACGTTAGCAAAGTGGATGTCTTGTTGAAAGAAAAAGAAGTTGACATTACAACGGTGTAGCAGGCGATCGCGCAGGTTGCACGCAGCGTTATTAATCAATTTTTAAGAAGCTGCACTTAACCAGTAAGAAAACCTAAATAAAACCCTGCATTACTTGCTGTTTAAGCGATGCAGGGTTTTATAGTTTATAGCCTTTTTCAAACTTGTTCTGCCGTTAGTTGCGTAGTATGCCGCAGACTTAGTAATAAACCGTTATGGCTATAGACGGATTGGTTAGGACGGGGTGCAGGGGTGGAACCCCTGGCTGGGGGGCAAACCCCCACCCCCCCCGATGACGACGGTGACCGACCATTGTTGGGGCACCAATATATAAATAATTTGAAATCTTTCCTGTGATCGCTAATTTTCTGTTGGGGCTAAGAATTTGCATAAATTTTCTGGCAACGCAGCTTCATTTCGTGTGCAATTGCTTCGCCCCTACTGCCCAAAAATCGCCCTAAATCTCAATT
>JBBQFG010000178.1:0-11266 GCA_038321765.1 Elainellales cyanobacterium | reverse complement strand
ACCAATTTTTTTTTGAAAGGGGCGCTCAGCGCCCCTTTCAAAAAAAATCTATACATGAAATCAGCAACACCATCAATCCATCGAAACCAAGGCTTTCTCATGTCTCTTCAACCAGGTGATCCCGCTCCAGACTTTAGTTTGCCCGATGGCGATGGCAACACGGTCTCGCTTTCAGCCTTGCGGGGCAAATGGGTCGTGCTGTACTTTTACCCACGCGATAACACACCGGGCTGCACCACCGAAGCCTGTGCCTTTCGCGATACCCATGCCGACTACCAAGCTAGCAACGCCGTAGTACTGGGAATTAGTACCGACGATGCCAAGTCTCACACCAAATTTTCTACCAAGTTTAATCTGCCGTTTTCGCTGCTAACCGACGCTGATGGCAGCGTCGGTGCAGCCTACGAAAGCTATGGGTTAAAGAAATTTATTGGCAAAGAATACATGGGTATTAGTCGGAACACCTTCCTCATTGATCCTGACGGTAAATTGGCGCGGGTGTATCTGAAAGTTAAGCCCGATGGGCACGCCGCTCAGGTCTTAGCAGATTTGGCTACCTTAACAACGTAGGTTTGGATTGATCTTCTGTCGCTTCCCTAAATCAGTACTTTTTGGATTTGCGTCTCACTATGAATCAGCTATGGCAATATGTACAGGCTGCATTAGGGGTAATTTTTCGACATCCCATTACCGGAACCAGCATCATTCCAATTTTGCCCGATGGCAAGATTGTGCTGATTCGGCGACGTGATAACGGCTGCTGGGGGTTACCCGGCGGTATTGTGGACTGGGGAGAGGATATTGCGACCTCCGTTCAGCGTGAGCTAGAAGAAGAAACGGGTTTAGGGTTGGTTAAATTGCGCCGCCTGGTGGGAGTTTATTCTGCCCCCGATCGCGACCCTCGGTTTCACTCCATTTGTGTCGTGGTAGAAGCAGAGGTGGGTGGCGAAATGATGATTCACGATACGGGCGAGGTTATGGAAGTTCAGGCATTTACGCCCGCTGCAATCCCTCAAGCAGAGCTGTCGCATGACCACGGACGGCAGTTGCAAGACTATTTTGCAGGGTTGACGACGCTGGCCTAGGGTGATTTCAGGAGTGATTTCAGGGGCAACTATTCTAAGTTTGGGCTAGTGCAGGTGAATCAACTACCGATTCGTAATTCCAAAATTAAATTATCTCAGGGGCAATTATTTTGGCGAGAGGTGGGGCATGGGACAGCTCTCGTTTTTTTGCATGATGCTTGGGAAGATGGCAGTCAATGGCTTCCCGTAGTCCAACAGTTGGCGCAGACTTACCACTGCATTACCCCAGATTTAATTGGATTTGGAGAATCGGAGCGGCCTCGGTTGCGCCATTCGATCGCCTTCCATGTTGATTGCCTGCGAGAGCTGTGCAATTCGCTGAAGCTGCAACGGGTATATTTTGTGGCGACAGGGATTGGCGGCTGGGTAGCGACCAGCTACGCGCTGCGATATCCCGAACAGGTCAAGGGGCTGATATTGCTGGCACCTGAGGGCGTTGTGATTGGAGGCGATCGCTGGCGTTGGGCAAAATGGCTGACCAGCCGAGTGCCGATCGCCTATCGGATACTGCAAGCGATGCGTCCGATCGCCCGCCTGTGGAGCGGCCACACTCAGGTTGAGGCTTTACTACGACTCCAGCAGCAATGGCAGCGATCGCCTGCTGCGTGTCAGTTATTGTTTAAGCGACGAGCGACAGAAATTCGAGCCGAGATGGTGGGCGATCGCCTGCATTTGCTAAACCTCCCCACATTACTGCTCCAGGGCGAATGGGATGACTCCATCGCGACAGACCTGAATCGGCTCTACGCTGAGGCTCCCTACGCCAAAACCCGCTTCATTCCTGCTGGTGAAGATATTTTACTCACGGCTTCAGACAAGGTAGCCTCAGAAATTTGGGAGTTTATCGAGCAGGATTGAGGGCGTAAATTGTGTCTCGGATTTGCCAAGACCTAATTCACAACGAGGCGATGCTCAGCATACCCCGAAATAACAGTTGTTGGTCTACTACGATGCAAGCGGCCAATGCAGAGTTGTGCTGAGTCAGGTAGGCATGAATGCGAAGACTATCACCCCCCGTAACGGCGATCGCACTCTCAGGAAAATCTGCTAGCCATGCGTTTACTGCCGCTTCCATGCCCGCCAAGGCGCTGTAAAGAATGCCGCTGTGGATGGCATCTATAGTATTGGTTGCCCAACGAGGCGGCAGACTGAGCGGTAGAGTGACATCGGGTAAAGCCGCCGTATCGTGAGCTAACGCCTGATATTGCAGCCGCAGCCCGGGCAAAATAGCACCGCCGATTAGTCGGAACGCCGCATCGGCTCCGGTTAAGGTCAGGGCAGTGCCCGCATCGACGACCAAAATCGGCGTGCCGAGCGTAGTAGCGGCTCCCCACAGCGCCAGAGCGCGATCGATTCCCAAGGTGGGGTATACGTTTTTAAGCGGAACGTCTGCTAACGTCAGCAGTCGAGCGTGAGCGTAGCGCATCCACAACTCTGTTTGTTGCGGCACAACCGAGGCAATCCGTAGAAGGGGTGGAAGAAAGGGTGAATCACTGGTCTGAAATGTGGTCAGTGCATTCAACACGCTGAGATCGGGGGATATGGACGTGGCCAAATGAGCGATCGCCTGTTCCACGCCTAGCGCTTCGATTAGAGTGGCCGAGGCATGAGGTGTATCCCAGGTTTGCTTCAGAGTCGAATCGACAAACCAAGCCCAATGCAGCCGAGAGTTGCCAATGGCAAGGGCAAACCAATCGGCAGATAGGGGGCGATCGCCAAAATTCATAGGGCTAAATCTAATCGGGGCTAAATCTTTTTCATTCAACGCTTAATCTTTTTCATTCAACGCTGAATGTCTACTATTCAACCGTGAATCTTTTTTATTCAACGCTAAACCTCCACTATTCAGCGCTTAATCTTTTTCATTCAAATGCTGATGTGGATGTTCTCCGCTGACGAGTTCGCGGTGTATTCACAACTCGCTTTTTCACTGTTTTACAGGGGTGAGCCAACAGCCTTGGGGGAGTTTCTCCTCCAAACCCCCTCCGATCAGGTTTTGGTGGGGTGAGATCAGTTGCTGGTAGCGCTACGTATTGCTGCTAAGTTAGGGGACACGGGAGAGAGTCAAAGGCGATCGCCCCTTGCCACCCATGCAATGCGTAGCGTCGCGTTTCCAGCGACCTTTGATGCTCACCGATGCGGCCTTGCGGAGGGGGTGTGGGGGACGGGCTTCGTCCCCTGCTGGGGGTTTGGGGGCAACCCCCAAGGCTGTTGGCTCGGAGTCCAGACTGCCGACTATGGGTTCAAAACTACTGTGGTCGGTCAAAAGACAGGGTGCTTGACTCTGGTGCCCCTGCTATATCCAGGCAAACGGAGGCTTGAGCAGTCTCTGGAAGACTCCCTGCCACTTTTTCTGGGGCAGGCACCAGAGCAACTGCATGGGGGACGGGGCGAGCCGAATAGGGGGTAAGATTTTTGCCTTGATAGGCTAGGGAAGTGCTGCCGCCGGAATCGAGCATGACGGCATCGCGGAACCCCAAACTGGTCAGAAGCTCGCCCAAGGCTACAGCGTCTATATTGTCGTTTGAAATACCCACCACAGCTTGCCCAGCTTGGTCAATCCCCCAAAAAGCCCGATGGCGGGCGCTATCAAACCCAAACAGATCGCCAAACGATTCCTTAGACTGGGGCTGACCGTCTCGGACTAGCCAAGCTCCTGCGACAAATGCATCTGTTACCGCTGGCTGTATCGCTTTGATACCAGCCAACGTGTTGTGGCGATCGCTGTCAAACGGGATGAACTCGACCAAGTTTGGACTCATCACAACCAACGGTCGCCCCTCAGAGCGGGAAACATCATACCGATTGCCCGGAACGAACCGCCCTGTACTCTGGCTAAACACGGGGCCAACCATGACGTTAGAGTCCAGGTATTCTAACGAAAAGAAGGTACCATCAACAGCGGCTACGGCAGGCCCCTTGGTCACAAATTCGGCAATTGGATAACGGCTGTCGGCATGAATGGTTATCGGTCTGCCACCAGAGATTAACGCTAGCGAAGACTTGTCGTTTATCACCTGGCGCAGTCGAATCGGTGCATTGAAGTTAAACCGCTGACCCAGAGACAACAACGGCACACCACCATCGGCCTGCTCAATCATTGCCTTGAGCGGCTCTGGCCCATCTAGCTGATAGTGTCCAATCCGCTCAATTTCCAGGAGACTCTCAGACTCTCCAGCAAACTGCACGACATTATCATCCATCGTCATGGCAGATTTGTAGCCTGCTAACTCTACCCAGTCCTTCACCTGCTCGTTGTAGTGACCCACTGGATAGATAAAATGGTCAATCGAGATCCCCAATTTAGTTTCCAAAATGCGCTTGGATTCTACAATTTCTTGGCGCAGTTCATGGTCGGGCAACTCTCTGAGGTCATCGGGATGAGTAATCGTGTGCGAGGCGATGGTAATTAATGGATCAGCAGCCATTTCTTGCAAGTGATCCCAGCGGATGCTAGAGCGCCCCAGTTTTCTGCCTACCTTCGCTGTATAAATGCCAAACGTAGCCGGATATCCATACTGCTTTAACAGAGGATACACATACTTGTAGTGGCCTTCGTAGCCGTCATCAAACGACAACAAGATCGGTTTGTTGGGCAGGGGCATCCCCGTTGCTAAATGATTCACCAATTGGTTCAAACTAATGGGAGTTGCCCCCTCGGCTCGAATTAGTTTTAGGTCGGCTTCAAACTCTGCGGGGGTGACATCGAAAAACACCTTTTTCTCAGGCAAAACGTCGTGATACATGATCACGGGCACTCGTGCTAGCCGCGCCTGGGGCTGAATCTGTGGAAACGAGTGGGCACTGAGAGACGCAGTCAGCATCGGCATGAGCATTGCTTCAAGAGAGCCAGACCGAGGCTGGCTCAACGATGGCAGTATTGAGGTGCTGGCCAATTGCCCTTGGCGATCGCAAGATGCAAGCAGAGGCTGGTTGCGATCGCGCTGTCCTACTAACCAATCAGTACTGTTAGTGTCTAGCTGAGCATCTGGGCGGTCAATAGTTTGAAGAGAGTCGATAGAAGGAGAATCGAGTCGAGACCCAGCCGATTCGATCGGCAACACCAGCAGAGAAACCCCAATAATTGTGGAACATCCGGTGATCCAGCGGGGACACCAATTGGCACGACGACCTAGGATGGGAGATGAAGTGAACTTGGCGGGGTGCAGGCCTGATTTCTCAGCAGATGATGCACGCTTGGTCAACGCCAATATCAGCGTCCGGAGAAACAGTCCCATAATGTATTAGGTCACACCACAAACATCTACCGCAAGATGTAGCGGATTCCGGACACATTGTCAGGTTCGCTAGCTGACATTGGAGCTGAAGATTTCGATAAGATAGCCAATAATGGCAAGATTTATTCTGTTCTTTACCCGTTGGTAATTTGCCCTTATCCATTGCTTAATCAACTGACTTAGGTTCAGCGGCGATGATGTTGAGGGATAGTTCAAACGATTTAGTTCGAACCGCGCCTGCCAACAATTAACATCTAGACGGGTAGTCCTAAATTGATAAGGGTTTTTTGATGGGCGGGCTTCGCCCGCCCATCAAAAAACCCTTATATCAATACCACTACCCATGTTTCAACTAGGTCGAACAACGTGTCCAGAACATTACCTGATCTAGATTAGACCGTATGCATCCCAGCCGAAAAACCAAGAAAGTTGAATGATGTTGCGATCGCACTAAGTAGATAGGCTTAATTAAATATAAGATCCTAAAACCCTGCGCCGCCCGCACAGCGGGCGGCGCAGGGTTTTAGGATTTGGTTTTTATGTAGGTTGAACTACTTACGCCTACAACATTATTCAACTGCGTCGGTTCCGTAGATGTTTGAGGTCTGTGATTCTAAGTCATTTTGAGGATGGAAAACAGTTGGCGCAGGTTTAACGTTAATAGTAGAACTCCTGCTTGAATCGTTTTCTGGCAAGGCCGGAAAACGATTCACACCCTCCAAAAAGGCGTTTGTGCAGGAGGTCTAATGATTGAATGATTTCAGACGACTCTGATTTTCTGATTTACAAGGACTAATTCATGTCTACACAGCGCCCGGATATTGTGTTTCTTGTGCTCGATACCCAGCGGCGCGATCGCCTCTCGTGTTACGGCTACCCAATCGAAACATCGCCTCACCTGGATGCGTTTGCCACCAACGCTACCCTGTTTCGTCATGCGGTTGCCCCAGCCCAATGGACAGTACCTTCCCATGTGTCGATGTTTACAGGATTGTATCCCTCAGCGCATGGCGTGTTGCAGTCCTATGCGGCACTGTCTCCCTCTATTCCAACGTTGGCTGAGCGCCTAAGTGCCAGTGGCTACTACACCGCCGGGTTTTGTAACAATCCGCTGGTGGGTGTAATTAACAACGGTCTACGGCGCGGGTTCCATAGCTTCTTAAATTACAGTGGCTTGCTGACGACTCGTCCTAACCAGGCGGGCATAGCACCCGGCTGGCTCGATCGCTACCGACAAGTGTTTAAGCGATCGCTAGCGGGAATGTTGAACCACGTACAAGATTCTTTTGCCCGCTCAGAGATGCTGCTGGCGCTATCGTTTACGCCGTTGATGGTACCGCTGTGGCAAACGGCTCTGAGCTTTAAGGGCAACACGGCTAAATCACTCGACGATGCTGCTACCCTATTGGGCGATCGCCAGGGAGTAGAAACCGATCAGCCAATTTTTAGCTTCATTAACCTGATGGGCACCCACATGCCCTATCACCCGCCCCGCGCTTACATCGAACGGTTTGCGCCCCACGTGCTGCACGACAAAGCCGCCCAGCACTATTTACGGCAGTTCAACGGCGACATCTACGGCTGGCTGGCACCCCTGGCAGAAGTGCTCGACGATCGCCAAAAAGCTACTCTAGACGGCATGTACGATGCTGAGGTGGCCTACCAAGACGACCAACTGGGCATCTTTTTTCAGCGGTTGCAGGATAGCGGCGCGCTGGATAATACCCTGGTAATTATTTGCTCTGACCACGGCGAACACTTGGGCGAAAAGCACTTTATTGGGCATTCCATCTCGCTCTACAACGAACTGGTGAACGTACCGCTAATTATCCGCGACCCTAGCGGCAATTTCCCCCTTGGCACTGAGCGACCAGAGGTGGTTTCGACCCGGCGCTTGTTCCATACGGTGTTAACAGCGGCTAACCTGGCCAGTGAAGCAGAAGAACCCCTCACCCTGGCTCACACTGTGATCAACCACAACGACAGTCAGGTGTTTGCGGAAGCTACCCCACCTCAAAACGTGGTGAACTTGCTATACAAACGCCAGCCTGAATTGGTGACGGCTCACGCCTGCGACCAAACCCGCCGTGCAGTCTGGGCTGGAAACCACAAGCTAATTGAAACTGGACGCGATCGCCTGGAGCTATTCGATTTTCAAAATGACCCCAACGAACACCTAAACCTGAGCGACATTCTGCCCGAAAACGTAGAGCTACTGCAAGAATGCCTTCAACTCTTTGCAGGGCAAACCGATTTAAGTGTAAGTCGCGATCGCGCCCCTGGGTTTGACGATCCTGAAGTGCAGCGCCGCTTAAGAGATTTAGGCTATCTGGAAGACTAATACAGAATTAATTTAGCTACCTAGATACAAAGCGCGCCATCTTCAGACACATTGAAACGTTCCACATATCTTGCAGGGTAGTCCTAAATTGGTAAGGATTTTTTGATGGGCGGCTTTTGCCCGCCCATCAAAAAATCCTTACATCAATACCACTACCAGAACAATTACGGAGGATTTTCTGTATCCTTGCTACGGCTATGAAATTTCTGCGTAGATTCCTCTAAGCTATTGCTTCTATCGGCAGGATAGCGTTGGAGCATCAACGTGCCCACGGTATTTGTCTCGCCATTTAAGCCTGACTAGCGCTGTGGGCGCGTGGTTTGTTTGGGGACTTCTACTCACTGCACGATGCCGAAACCATGCCAAAACTAACTTCCCGATGGGCGATCGCGCCTCTTTTACTAGCCGTGGCCAGCGTTGCTCTACCCGGTTCTGCCCAGACTCTTACCTCTATCCGGTTACCTAATGCACTAGCTAACTCAGTTGAGGTCTATTCATCTACAACAGCCAGGTTGTCCATTGCACCCGGTGCCATCGCGAGCAACCCAACGTGCCCCGGTATGAATACTGGCGATCGCCGGGTGGCGAGCGGCTCCGTTAGCACCCGCTATATCTACTGGGTTCTGCGAGCTCCAAGCGGTGGTTTTTATCTGACGTATTGGGCGCAGCACGACTGCACTCAATGGCAACGAACCCAAACTTACTCGACTCAGCGAGAAGCGTATGAGGCCTTTATGTGTCAGTACATTGAGGAGCGTTGCAACCCATAAAACCACGCAGCACCTTACGCTTAAATTTTGGTATTGCTTAATCTAGTTATGTTTTTTTGGGAGGCGTGTTCGGCACACCTCCCAAAAAATATACCCGTAGTTATCTAGGTTAGAACGGGGTGCAGGGGTGAAACCTATACGCAGGAGAACCATCCCGATATTCTTTGGCTAATACACCGGGTGACAGCTATAAGTAACATGTTTGAAATGCGATCGCAAGCCCAGGAGTGGTGGATACTGAGGTATGGGTTTACCAGGTGGGGCACATGATTGGAAAAGCAGAATTGCTGAGGGCGATCGCTGGAACAAATCGGGGGATGTTGGCAACTGCCGCTGACAACCAAGCAATTCTGGCTGCTGTGGCACAACTTGAAGACCGTAACCCTACACCGCGCCCTCTAGAAGCTGCCGAAAAGCTAGATGGCAACTGGCGCTTGCTTTACACGACAAGTCAAGAGCTATTGAGCATCGATCGCGTGCCCTTGTTAAAACTGGGGCAAATATATCAATTTGTGCGGGTGCAGACCCAGCGGATTTATAACGTGGCAGAGGTGACTGGCATTCCATTTTTGGAGGGGTTAGTGAGTGTTGTGGCTCAGTTTGAACCTGTCTCCAATCAGCGGGTCAAGGTACGATTTAACCGAGGTATTTTTGGATTGCAGCGGCTCATTGGCTACGAATTGTGCGATCGCTTTGTGCAAGAGATCGAAGCGGGCAAAACATTCACCGCCTTTGATTTTCCCATCACGCGTGAGGATCAAAAAGGCTGGCTAGACATTACCTACTTGGATGACGATCTGCGGGTTGGCAGAGGCAATGTAGGTAGTGTTTTTGTTCTCACTAAAGTCCCTTAAGCTAAGGTTTGATTGAATCAAGTTGACACTCAACTAGCGATCGCCCCCGCTAAGTTCTGGCATTGCAACAGTTCGATATGCCCTATGTCTTTCACGGCATTGCTTAATCTGGGTATAAAAAAATGGTAGTCCTAAACTTGTAAGGATTTTCAGATGGGCGGGCTTCGCCCGCCCATCTGAAAATCCTTACCTCAATACCACTACCATTTTTTTGAAAGGGGTGCACCGCGACCCTTTCAAAAAAAATCATACATGAAATCAGCAACACCCTTTTTCCCAATTCTTGCCCATGTCACGTCCACTCATGCGACTCTCACAAGGTCAGTTAAACCTGCTAACGGCATGTCCACGACGATTTCAGCATGTCTATCTCGACCAACTGGCATCTCCGGTTAGCCCAGAGCAACAAGAAAACATGGCTTGGGGCAACCGATTTCACCTATTGATGCAACAGTACGAACTAGGCTTACCAGTAACTAGGTTGGAATTAGCCTCAGAGGTTGGTTTAGTTGAAGCAGTGCAGATGTTTAGAGCGACAGCCCCAGATCTGTTTGGCGATCGCTCCCCTGATTTTCGCCCCCTTGCCTCTCGCCCTGCGACCTTTCGTCAAAGTGAACATCGGCGTAGCTTAGAACTTCGCGGGTATCTACTCACGGTTGTGTATGACCTGGTTATTCTAGACACCGAACAGGCTCAGATTCTAGATTGGAAAACCTATCCCAAACCCCAAAACCAGCAGCGGTTGGCGCACGATTGGCAAACGCGCCTGTATCGTTTTGTCTTAATCGAAACGAGCGGCTATTTGCCCGAACAGCTATCGATGACGTACTGGTTTGTGCGCGGGTCACGACAGGAGATCACTGCACCTAAGCCGCAATATCTGCGATTTGCCTACAGCGCTGCCGAACACGAGCGTACCCGCCAAGATTTAACTCAGTTACTCGATCAACTCACCGATTGGATAGGCCATTACACAAACGGCATTGAGTTTCCGCGCACCGAGGAGCTACGGGGAACCTGTAACCTCTGTGAAATAGCGCCCCGATGTCAGTGGGATGCCCATCGCATTGCTAATTCAGCCTATGAATGGTCAGATGTAACGAGCATTGCAGAGGTTGTCGTCTAGGCTCTACTCATAGCTCAGCCTATTCGTCAAGATTTTCTATACAAAAGTTTGTAAATCTTGAGAAATATTGTTACAGTGCAGGTAATCCTTTCCTCCTCACACCCGTCCTCATGAACAAACTCTTTGGCATTATTCCCACACCGCAACCCATGCAGCCCAAGTCCAACGTCTATGACTTGAAAGCCCGTTTGGATTGGGGAGAACCCGCGCTGACTATTCTGGACGTGCGCGATCGCCTAGAGTTTAACGTGGGACACATTCAGGGTGCAGTCTCTTTGCCACTGCCAACGTTAGTCGATCGGGTATTGAGCAGTTTAGAGCTTGAACGTGACTTATATGTGTATGGCGAAAGTGATGATGTGTCTGCCGAAGCGGCTCAGCATTTGCGAACAGCCGGGTACAAAAACGTATCTGAATTGCGCGGTGGCTTACCTGCGTGGAAAGCCGTAGGGTTCCCCACTGAGGCGATCGCGACTACTGCACTCTAAAGGAACCGTCCAAAATAGCTCTACTGCTGTAGAAACTTCTACGCTCGTAAAAAACTGCTTGAGGTACGGACAAAGCCCGCACCTCAAGCAGTTTTTACGTTCATACCATTACCAAACATTATCTGCCCCCATAACCAACAGACTTGGTAAGTATAGCGGTAGCCATGATCAATAGGACGCCTCCCTGTCATTCCCGCGCAGGCGGGAATCCATCTGCTCGATAGGTGCGGGGGTGGATTCCCGCCTGCGCGGGAATGACGCTGGCATTTCCTAAGCTTTATGACTATGGCTATAAATGGGCGTAATTAAATATAAAACCTTAAAAGTCTGCGCCGCTCGCTGAGCGGGCGGCGCAGACTTTTAG
>JBBQFG010000177.1:0-11276 GCA_038321765.1 Elainellales cyanobacterium | reverse complement strand
GTCACCGCACACTTAAATTTACGGGGCATATACTGCATCCCATAAATTGGCTCTTCCCCGTCATGAAAAATGGTGCGGTTGCCATTGCGCTGTCGCGCTGCCACCACATCAGGATGTTCCTCTGCCGAAATGGCTTTTTCTCCGTCTAGCCAGATTTCGTAATAGGCACCCGTCTGGGGCGTCAGCAAATCGGCAATATTGTTGGCATATTCCCAGGCCAAATCATATTCAGGGCGATGCTTATAAGGAGCCGGGGGAGCCATGACGTTGCGGTTCAAGTCGCCGCAGGCTCCTAGGGTCGATCCCATATGCTGCACGATTGCCGCAATTACGGTCTTCAGGTTTTTCTTCAGGACGCCGTGCAGCTGAAACCCTTGCCGAGTGGTGGCTCGGATGGTGCCGTTACCATACTCATCCGCTAACTGATCCAGCGCTAAGTACAGCTCGGGCGGAATAAATCCACCCGGATTCCGCGTCCGCAGCATCATCTGATAATCTTTTTCTTGCCCCTTAACCCGGTTGTCACGGTTGTCTTGCTGGTAAGACCCGTGAAACTTGAGGAGTTGAATCGCATCTTCACTGAAGTGGGTCGTGTCTTGCCGTAGCTCGGTGGCGACTGGCTCCCGCAGACCATGACTCCGCTGTTTGATTCCTTCTACTTTAGAGACTTTGGCTGTGGCAGAGATGGAGGTAGGCAACATGGCGGATGGGAAATGAAGTAAAACGGATTCGGCTTAGCGTTTTTCCCGGTATTCCGATAGGAAATAGGGAATATGAATATCCTAAATTCTATCATCTTACCTTCTAGCTAGGACGACCTGAGGCGTTAGGAAAAATTTCGGATTGCTAGGCGATCGCCCCCACTCCCGGTACTTTACCCGGCACTTCAAACATCTGCATAAAAACCTGCATGGCGTTCAACAATCGGCAATCAAGTTATGGATTCGTGACAATTGATGGGTGATGCCCAGCATCGCCTAAATGTAAACAGGCGATAGTATGATCTCAACTTATTTCTAAAGACGTATCTAGCAGCACGCAATTAGAGTGTTGCCTTCAGTTAAGTTATACGTAGAAACTAGTGCTATACGTAACATTGACGAAATACCCTGAGTACGCTATCCTATCGCTAAAAAATAATAGATAATATCTAGACCTAGAGAATTGGGATAGCCTTTCTACCGACAACCCCCAGGAGCGAAGCACTGAACCGTGCAAAGGCAGATTTTAAGTAGCAAGGTCAATAGTAGCGATTTGCTTAACCTTAGCGTTTGGCACACCGCTTATTCCTTCTACCAGAGAATATCTCTTAGTCTTAGCGCGCTCTTTAGTTTCGTGGGTGGATGACGAGATTAGAAATAGCTCAGTTCTCGTTGATGTCTCGTGACCAGTACAGGTTGGTTTGTTGTGCCTAGCCTCACCGTTTAGAGAAGTTAGCCGTGCTTTCGTCTCCAAAGAGCGTGAGGCCAAGAATGTTAACCATGAGATGAAGATTATGTTTCTAACTCAGAAGCGCCATATTGCCTTAATTTCAGTCAGCGGCGATCCTGCTGCCGAGATTGGACAAGAGGAAGCAGGGGGCCAAAATGTTTATGTGCGTCAGATCGGTGAAATGTTAGCAAGCCAGGGATGGCAAGTGGACATGTTCACCCGCCGGAATGCGCCGGAACAGCCTATGATTGTTCAACATCAGCCCAACTGCCGAACAATTCGCCTCCAAGCCGGTCCGGCTGAATTTATTGGACGCGATGTGTTGTTTGACTATTTGCCTAGGTTTGTTGAAGCATTTCAAGCGTTTCAACAGCAGCAAAAAATTTCTTACTCCCTACTGCACACTCATTATTGGTTATCGTCTTGGGTCGGAATGGAGCTGAGGCGGCAGCAGCCTTCCCTCGTCCAGGTTCATACGTATCATTCGCTGGGAGCCATTAAATATCAGGCGATCAGTGACATTCCTCCGATTGGGTCGAGGCGTCTGGCGGTAGAGCGGACGTGCTTGGAAACGGTGAACTGTGTGGTGGCAACCAGTCCTCAAGAGCAGGAACATATGCGATCGCACGTTTCGACTCAGGGGCACATTCAAATGATTCCCTGCGGCACCGATATTGAACGCTTTGGTCATATTAGCCGTGCAGCAGCTCGGCAGCTACTGGGAATTCCTCAAACCGATAAGGCCGCACTTTACGTGGGGCGATTTGACCCGCGCAAGGGCATTGAGACACTGGTGCGAGCCATGGCTCAGTCTAAGCTACGTGGCCAAGAAAACTTACGGTTGATTATTGGCGGTGGGAGTCGTCCGGGCACCTGTGATGGGACAGAGCGCGATCGCATTGAGACGATTGTGCACGAGTTGGGCATGAGCGACATGACGCACTTCCCAGGCCGACTGGGTACTGAAAATCTCCATCTATACTATGCAGCCGCTGATGTCTCTGTAGTGCCCAGCCACTATGAGCCATTTGGCCTAGTGCCGATCGAAGCCATGGCTAGCTGCACTCCTGTGGTGGGCAGTGATGTTGGCGGTTTGCAATATACGGTGATTCCCGAAGCCACTGGCTTGCTAGTGCCACCGAAAGATGTCGATGGGTTTGCTACGGCAATCGATCGCATTCTCAGCAATCCCACTTGGCGCGATCAGTTGGGGCAGGCGGGTCGCCAACGGGTTGAAACAAACTTTAGCTGGCAGGGTGTGGCATCTCATTTGGGTCAGCTGTATACGCAGCTGCTCTCCGAAGCCGCCTTGCAAACTAGCTCAGTTGCAGAACCTGCACCCGAGGCACCCAAGCCAGCGGAGAAAAAGGCAACGGTGGCCGTGGCCTAACGTCGTCGTGGCGGCAGATGCCAGCATCGTTATGCGAGTAAAGGTCGGGTTTAATCGAGGTACTTTGATTAAATCAAGAGCGCCGAACGGGGAAACAATGCTTCCCCGTTCATGCTTTCTAGGCTTAGAATTCCTGTAGCCGATACATCCAGTCAAACATTTCGGGGTCTTCATCAAACGAGAAGATGTTAATGCTGGCCGGGTTTTCTAAGATTTCGTTGGCTAACAGGTAGCCCGCAATCGTCCAAGTTTGATATTTGCGCGAGGCTTTACCGATCAGTCGCCCCTTGGGACCGTCGTAATACTCAGGCCACTCATCTAGGCTTAGACGCTCTTCGGCAATGGCGACCGCCCGCCTAGCAATTTCGGGTCGGCCAGTCTTTTGCGCCGCTGCGGCCAGCAGCCAGAGCAACACAGGCCAGTTACCGCCATTGTGGTAAGACCAGGGCGTATTTTTTGGGTCGCAGCCCGTCATATATTTCCATTCTTGATCGGCCACTGCTGGGTAGCAAATTTTCATGGGCATTTTTCCCACTAAGTCGTCCCAGCGCTGTTCAATTAAGTCCATGAGCTGCTGCGATTCTTCGGCATTGGTCAGAGAACAAACCACCGCCATCAGATTGCCTAAGGCAAAAAATCGGAAATCTAGACGAGCTGGGCCGAGGTTACCTGCCAAATAGCCACCCTGATCGGGCATCCAGTGAAACACCCATTCAGGAATGGAGTCAGGGTAAACATTGAACTTGTTGGTAGCAGCTTCCCCAAATTCCTCGCCTTTATAGCGATAGATATTATTGAGGCGGCGCAAATCTAACCAGTAGTACTGCCGCATGTGGTAATTCAAGATACTGAGGCGCTGGTTGACGATCTGAATGTGAATATCGCGATCGCCTCCTGGCAGCAACAGTTCTCGTGCAGATTGCAGCGCGGCGTAGAACAACACTTGAATTTCTAGTGGATGTCCATCTACCCCCATCCGGCGGTCAATCATGAAGGCTCCGTCAGGAACCAACAGGGTAGGGTACATATCGAAGCGATCAGACAGACACAGCTTCAAAATCCAGATAATGCCCTGTTGAAACTCAGGTTGATGAGCTAGGTCTAGATCGCCCGTTGCCTTAACGTAGGCTCGCAGCAAAATTACCCACCATAAGCATGAGTCTACGGGTGTTACCCGACCGATCGCGTGTTCGCCAAAATCAGCTACTAAATAGTGGCGGCCTTCAGCCGTAACCACCTTAAAACTAGCGGGCATCAGCCCCCGTCCCGCATAGAAATAGTCCATCTGCTTCTCGCTGCCTTGAAGAGTCAAGGTTTCAACTAAGAAGTTACGGACAATATCAGCCTTGCCACTCATCAAAAAAACCAGAGCCGAGGAGACAAAATCTCGTACAAAACACTGGTCATAGTTGAGCGCTTCAACACTGGGATCGCAAGCGGCAACGGTTCCTACAGGGCGATCGCCATAATGTACAACGGAACGATCAAGAAGCTGCCAAGCTTCTTTGATCAAGTCACTTTTTGTCTTCATTGCCTACTTTGCTCGTGGTGTTGACGTATTTGTGGATCATTGACATTCTTCCCAACATCTTGCTTGAACTCGAACGTACAAACGCGAATGCACAAAAATCCCTTACAACCGGGTCAGTTGGTAGACAAAATGCTGTCAAAGAAACCCTCGACGGAAATTCTTTAACTTAGTTCCACCCAAAGACCTAAGTTTTGATAGTGATGGAGATAACTCTGTTGTGATTTCAGAAGGTTTATTAAATCCTCCTTCTAAAGGAAGATTTATCTCCCAGAGAAGCAACATCGCAAGCCGGGTAATACTCTAGAGTCGTTGGTTATAGGGGGTTAGCTGGCGTTTTAACTGAACCAGCAACCAACCACACCAAACAACTCGGAATGGAAAATTTTACCACTCCGTCTAGAGAAAAATCCTATTTTGCGAGCTAAGACCTCACCAAAACCGGCATCTAGGGAATTTTTGTTAAGTAGATGAAGCGTATGGCGGTCTACTGCCCCCTGAGTCTAGGTTGAATCTGTGGCTAGGAATATGACCGCTGCTATGCTAGTTCAAGTTAACTGCTTTTTGAAAGAGCCATTGCGGATCTCTTAAAAAAGAATATCTGGCTTGAAGTCAAGTGCCCGTAACATACCCTACACATGCCCACCAAAATCCGATGCACCCGTACAGGCAGATTTTCCTAATATGATCGTGAATGGAAGTAAGTGGGCGTAATTAAACATAAAACCCTAACTTTTGCGCCGCCCGCTGCGCGGGCAGCGCAAAAGTTTAGAATCTTATTTTTATTTAAGTTGAACTACTCAGTTGAAACCAAGTTTTCAAAGAGAAAAAATTAGTTTTAACTACATTCACGCTCCTCAATAGCGTCCCAAGAGAGGGTAGAGGATGCTCTAAAGGTCTGATTGTTGGTATTTAACACGGTTTTGATTCTCCCAAAGCTCCCTTTTGAGGGAACTTTGGGTTCGCTCCCTCTTTGAACAAAAAAGAGGATAGAGAGGATCATTCAGTATCTGAAGTTACCACCAACCACTGTTCAAACATCCTCTTGAAGGTAGTCCTAAATTGGTAAGGATTTTTTGATGGGCGGGCTTCGCCCATCAAAAAATCCTTACATCAATACCACTACCCTCTTGAACAAACCCGAAAAGGGTACGGAGACACTCAGAGTAATTGTTGTAAGTTAGTGACCTAAATTAACAACGATTGCCTTTGAAGAGACACTGTTGGGAAAATTCCATGTGATTAGATTAATCGGTTTGTAACCTTTAACGCATAATTATGAGAGGAAGTCATAAAACAAACATAAAACCAGCTTTTCTTTAAAAACTTTATCTTCGGTCTACGGCAAGCCCATAGGCGCTAAATACTTTAGATGTGGGCGCAGACTTTTAGAATCTTGTTTTTATTTAAGTTGAACTACTTATCAAAGCTGAAGATGAGGAATTTTAATGCTTTGGGGTAACACCGAGACCTTGGGGAGCGATCGCCCCAACAGCATCCCACTGAACTAAACGGCTGCCCTCAGACGTATGAGTTAGCAAAATTTTCAAATAGCTGTCAGGTAGGTATGGCAATCGCCCTGGCCACTCGATCGCCACAATCCCCAGAGGCGTTTCTTGCTCATCCCAGTAGCTCTCTAGGTTGAGAGCCTTTACGTCTGCGGGTTCTAAGCGGTAGAGGTCAAGATGGTAGAGAGGTAAACGCCCGTGAATGTATTCATTAATTAATGTGAAAGTGGGGCTAATAATTGGCTCTACAATGCCCAACCCCTCTCCAATTCCCTGCACTAACGTAGTTTTGCCGCTGCCCAGGTCGCCTTCCAGAAGCAAAATGCTGCCCTCGTGAAGCGATCGCCCTAGCTCTATGCCAAACTGGTGAGTAGCCTCCGCATTAGATAACCGTAGCGTCTGAGTTGTCTTCCCAGCCTGAATTGACAGGGCAGAAGCGGATTTTAATAACCTGCTACTTTCTTCCAGCATCCGTTTAGCTCCTATGGCTATTGCCCAAAAGTATTTGGTAGTGGTATTGATGTAAGGATTTTTTGCTGGGCGAAGCCCGCCCAGCAAAAAATCCTTACCAATTTAGGACTACCAAGTATTTAAAGGCCTTGAGTGGTGTATCAATTTGTACCTAAAGTCGGCTCGCAGTACTGATCCTTCCATAAAACTGGGCGATGAAAACAACGTTTTCATCGCCCAGTTTTGCTCTCGCGTTAGCTATTGTGTCGGTTAAACACTACTGATGCTTACCAGATCTTCCGTCTTGTAACCGATAGCGAGTTTCAAAACCGTTGTCCAAAATTGGCCACAACACAAGCCTTAGTTGTCGTACACCCGACATTCGAGCGCTTCGGGATTGTCATCACAGTATTGCTGAAGAGAGTTTTTCTGATGCTCTTTTTCGCGCTGGTGAGACGCTTCAGCCTGTAGCTCTTCCACGGCATCCCAAGCGGCAGCGCACTCTACAGAACCGTCGCCCTTGATTTCGCACACTTCACGAGCTTCATTACGCTCTTCTTGAATTTTGGATTGAATATCGCTCATAGATTTCAGTAGCTCTAAGTTTCTGCAATTACAACGTTGTCAAATTCCATCTCAGGTTAACCTAATCGGTTAGCAGGTCAGGCTGCTCATTGGAAAGTCTTAAGGTTATGACTCTCATTTAACGTTCTATTTAGAACAATTTGTAGACCGAGAGGCCAAGGTAGCATCTCTTTCGACCAAGATTGAGATTCGACCAAGATTGAGACTTTGCCCTGAATAGAAGCCTGTAACAGAATGACATCTCATCTCATGCTAGCGTGCGATCGCCCCTACCTGCCTGTAAAGTCTGCTACCGAATTGACCAAACCCAAGGTTGGCAAAGAAATTAAACGTTAAGAAGATGCTAAGTACAGCAGAAATATTCAATAGCAGTACCGACGAGTTGACTGCTACCGTTACTATATAAGTCCTATGCATGTTTGATATAGGTTCTGTATATCGTGCCAAGAAATAAGCCCCAACCTCAGAACATCACCAGAATTTTGGTAGGTAAGTAGTTCAACCTAAATAAAAACAAGATTCTAAAAGTCTGCGCCGCCCGCGCAGCGAGTGGCGCAGACTTTTAAGGTTTTATATTTAATTACGCCCATCTACTTAATGATTGATTCGTAATTTCCGATCCGCAATGCGAAAGGATGGAACCAGTGAGTGACCGCATGAAATGGGTAAATGCACTGTCAACCCGTGCGTCTTTAGAAGCTGCCGTTAAAGATGTAGTCGAGCAGACGCAACCCTTACTCCAAGCCCCGGCTGATTTGGGGTTGGTGTTTATTTCTTCGGCCTTTGCCAGTGAATATTCTCGTCTCATGCCGTTGTTACAAGAGTATATATCTGTGCCTATTTTGTTGGGCTGTAGCGGCGGTGGCATCGTGGGGATGGATACTGACAGAGACATTCGAGAAGTAGAAGGAGAGCCAGCCCTGAGCTTAACGCTGGCTAGCCTGCCAGAGGTAACCCTGCACACATTTTATATCTCCTCAGATGATTTACCTGATTTAGACAGTTCACCCAGTCAATGGACTGATCTGGTGGGTGTATCGCCCCATGAACAACCTCACTTTATTTTGTTAGCGGACTCGATGTTTTCGGGTATTAACGATCTATTGCAAGGGCTAGATTATGCTTACCCTGGGGCTGTAAAAGTTGGCGGTTTGGCAAACGGTAGTGCCTCCGGAAGTGGCAATTTGTTTTGCGAAGGGCGACTGCATGGGGGTGGCGTTGTTGGTCTTGCTCTGAGCGGCAACATAGTGCTAGAGACGATCGTGGCGCAAGGGTGCCGTCCGATTGGTCATCCGTATCGGGTGACAGAAGGAGAGCGCAATATCATGCTGAAGTTGGAAGAGCAGGCTGAGGAGGGCACCTTGGGCTATGGCAAAATTTCTACCCCGTTGGAGGCGCTGCAACGCTTGCTGCACGATCTGAATGAGGACGATCGGGAGCTGGCGCAGCATTCTTTGTTTGTGGGTGTGGCTCAAACTGAATTTAAGCAGCTCTTAGAACCCGGTGATTTTCTGATTCGAAATTTGTTGGGGGTCGATCCACGGGTGGGGGCAATGGCGATTGGCGATCGCGTCCGGGCTGGCCAGCGTATTCAGTTTCACTTGCGCGATTCTGAAACCTCGGCTGATGATCTGGAAACCTTGCTTCGACGCTATCAGACTCAAGCAAGCGATACCTCTGCCGTTGGAGCACTGATGTTTTCGTGTCTAGGGCGGGGAGAGGGTCTGTATGGGGAACCGAATTTTGATTCCCATTTATTTAACCGCTACGTCCAAAATATTCCCGTCAGTGGGTTCTTCTGTGGTGGCGAGATTGGCCCCATTGGCGGTTCCACATTTTTACACGGCTATACGTCGGTATTTGGGATTTTCCGAGAGAAAACGCCCTAGTGTTAGGACTGACGCAGTTGAATGAGGTTGCGGTTGAATGAGGTTGCGGTTGAATCAGATTACGGTTGAATGAGGTTACGGGCACGGTGCGCCCGTAACCTCATTCAACTTTCCTGTTTTTCTGCGCGAGGTGCGTCAGCCCTAGGGGAGTATCCCACATCAAGATAGTGTTGTTATCGATCGCCTGTCCTGTGGTGCGATCGCCGCTGCTGAAGGGATCGAGATATTGACGGGCTGGGTCAGGGAAATGGCTAAAGTCAAAATCGGGGTCGCCGCTGGCGATGTCTGCCCAAAAGTAGCGGAGGCTGGGGGCGAGGCTGGTAGCTTCGGCAGGCGACAGGCTGAGGGGTGGTAGGGTCAGAAATCGGTGCATGAAATGGAAGGAGCGATCGCCCATCCATTCGCGTGAGAGATGCTGTAGGTCGTTCCAACCGGGTACCGTGCTGACTCGCTCGGTTTCTACTGTGAGCTGCGATCGGCCTGAATCATCTTGCTCGAAACGCAGCACTCGATAGGGATGCGGATAGCTCACCAATGACCCGGTGGTGATTTCGTAGAGGTTTTGATGATGGATGCCCTGGTGATGGGCAATGTCTTGAACATGCAGATGACCTGTGAAAATTAGCGGCACTCTGGCCTGCTCTAGCAGCGTGAGTAGCTCTGAAGCATTTTCAAGCATGTAGCGTTGCCCCATCCCGTGCTGGGCTTGCCCTGGCAGATGTTCTAAGACGTTGTGGTGTAACATGACCAGCACAATGTCTTTGGTACTATCGGTATGGGTACGGTTAGTAACAGTGGCTAGCGTTTCTTCTAACCAATTCAACTGCTTTGCATCTAACCGACCTCGGGGCAACTGTTTACCAGTTTGATCGAAGGCGATCGAGTTGAGGCCAATTAACGTGACACCAGGTAGTACATTCCGAACGTAATAGGGGTAGTTGGTATCCGCATACCCAAACAGTTGGTAGTGGGCTAGAAAGTCATCTGCGCCGATAGATTGCGGGGTTGGCTGCTGCTCTATAATGTCGTGATTTCCGGGTACTACGTAAACAGGGTAAGGTAACTGAGCTAAGCGTTTGGCCAACCAGGCGTGGTTTTCGGGTTCGCCGTGCTGGGTTAGGTCGCCAGGAATCAGCAAAAAATCTAGCTCTAATGCCTGTAGCGAGGCTAGTACACTCTCTAACGCAGGAATACTCAATTCCACCAAATGAAAGCGATCGCCACTGTCCCAAATGGTATGGGGTAAGGCAATGTGAAGATCGCTGATGATGGCGAAGCGAAAGTTAAGGGGCATGACTAAGGAGGACGAAAAAATGGGACGGGTGAATTAATCGGGTTAATTATTTGACAGCCGCGTACCGCTAGCTCTTATAGCGGTAGCCATGATCAATAGGACGCCTCCCTGTCATTCCCGCGCAGGCGGGAATCCATCTGCTCGATAGGTACGGGGGTGGATTCCCGCCTGCGCGGGAATGACGCTGGCATGTCCTAAGCTTTATGACTATGGCTATACCACCACAACGGTATTTCATCTGAACCAGAAGCGCTACAGCTAGTTTTATTTTGGCAGGTGTACTGAGTGCGCTTCCCAAAATAAAATTCATGGGCAATTTAAGCAATGCCGTTTTAAGCAGTTCAACCTAAATAAAAACCAAATTCTAAAATCCTGCGCCGCCCGCACAGTGGGCGGCGCAGGGTTTTAGAATCTTATATTTAATTAAGCCCACCTACTTAGGAGGGGGTATGGAGTTTTAGACTGTGGATAAATTTGTAGGCAAAAGGAGTTAAGTGTCTTGGCAGTTGTGCGAGTGCGTCAGCACGTTAATCCGCTGAGTCAAAAATATCAGCAGCCGATTGAGCCACCGGAGTGGGACAAGATCTATGCCCATTCTGAGCAGCCGCTGCATTTGGATATTGGCTGTGGCCGGGGATGGTTTTTGGTGCAAATGGCAGAATTGCATCCAGCGTGGAACTTTTTGGGGTTAGAAATTCGGGAGCCGCTGGTAGAACAGGCTAACGGCTGGTGCCAGGAACGAGGATTAACAAATCTACACTACATCTTTTGTAATGTTAATAATTCGCTAGAGCCGTTATTGCGATCGCTTCCTCCCAATGCGCTTCAGCGAGTGACGATTCAGTTTCCTGACCCGTGGTTCAAAAAGCGACATCAGAAGCGGCGAGTGGTGCAACCCGAAACAGTGGCGGAGTTAGCTCAATATTTGCCAAGCGGCGGGATGCTGTTTGTCCAGTCAGATGTAAAGGCGGTGGCAGTGGAAATGTGCGATCGCGTGCAGGCTAATTCGGCGTTTCAACGCCAAAATAATGGCGATTGGCTGCCTACCAATCCGTTACCGATCCCAACTGAGCGAGAACAATCGACTCTCTCGCGTGGCGAACCTGTTTACCGCGCCATGTTTTTACGTCAATAAGACTTATAGCCATAGACGGATTGGTTAGGACGGGGTGCAGGGGTGGAACCCCTGGCTGGGGGCAAA
>JBBQFG010000176.1:0-11305 GCA_038321765.1 Elainellales cyanobacterium | reverse complement strand
AAGGCGATCGCGCCCGAATACGCTACCTTCAGCTCGGCATCGCTGAGGGGCAGTAGGTGAAGGGTAGCATCTGCTGCATAGGGAGCCAGCTCTGGTTCTAGTGTTGTGTTGAAGCCCACCGCCACGATCGCACAGTCCTGTCGATTTGGCAGTTGAGCAAAGGCTTTGAAGAACTGAATGGTATTTTTATAGCCCTGCCACCCCAGGCGATCGCCCACCACCAAAAAGTAAGGCTGCTGAATGCCATAGTTTGCCTGAAACTGCTGGATTTGCTGAGCGCTAGCGGGCTGAAAATCAGCATCTAAACCACAATGCGCCACCGTAACCAGCTCAGGCAGCACCTCGGGAAAAAATCTGACCAGATCGCGGCGAGTTGAGTCTGAAATAGCCAGGTAGGCCGATGCAGAATGGATGGAGTCATGCTTCTGCTGCCACATTGGATTGTCCAAATCTTGCCCCAGCACCTCTGGAATCATGTCATAAGCTATAAACGCTGAGGGCGTGATCAAGGGACTGGTGTAATAGGTAGACACAAACAAATCTGCCGCTTCTTCATCACAGATTTGCTGCATCAGCAGCCGATCGTCGGCCATCGTGCCGTAGTCAAAGGGAGGCACTAAGCAATAGCGCACGCCAAAAATTTTGGGGGCAGTGTTGTTGCGATCCAACACCAAAATATTTTTGATAAACCCGGTTTTGGCCCATTCCATCAATAGCGATTTCCAGACCCGACTAATGCCCGACTGCGAGCCAAATTGAAAAAATACGCCATCCACAACAATCTTCAGCGGCTTGAGCGACTTAAGAGAATTAGCGATGGCTGGGGATGCGTCCCTTTCTACCCAATCCGGTATCTCGTCAGAAGCTGCATCAGGAGCTGTAAACGAGGCTGGGTCAGTAGAGTGGGTGGGTATGGTGGCAGAATCGGTAGCGGGAGCCGAATCGGGAACGAGGGCTTGAATATGCTGCTGAAGGGCGGTGGCGATCGCCTGATTGCCAAACTCACTCTGGCGCTGAGCTTCTGTCGCCAACACCTGCACCAACTCAGCCGTCCAGCGTTCGATCTCCTCTGTATTGCCATCCGACATGGCTAGGAACCACGCCGTTTGCGCGTCGATCTCCTCTCCTTGTAGCAACAGAGCTAGCCCGTAGTACCAATAATGCAACTTGACTTCAGGTTCGGTTTCTATTAACCGCTCATAATACTGGCTAGCTTGAACGTAGGCTCCAGCTAAAAGCAACTGAAGTGCCCTGTATTGCAAGTCTGGAGAGGTACTTGAGGCATTGGCGCTAGCAGCGTCTGGGGTGGTTTGCGGCAGCATTGGCGGATCAACCCGCTTTTTGAGATAGCCGTTGGTGTTCCAGGTCAGGTTGTAGCCAAAGAAATCGCAGTAGCTGCCATCAATAACGTAGTCATCGGGGTGGTTCGCCAAAAATTCTTTGAGGGCACGATGGGGGCCGCTGTTGTAGCCCAAATCGCGCGTGTAGTCAGAAATAATGCCGTCTTCCACCACAATGTACTCGTCTGCCCGGAGGTGAGGATGAAAAAATTCCAGGATGTGGTGGGTCGTTTCGTAGGCATGATCAGCATCGTCAATCACCAGCCACGGTCGCGGCAAGCGTGCCAGAAGTTGGGAATTCAAAGTTTCTCTCAGCGCTCGTCCATTGCCCTCCAAAAAGGTCACACGGGGATGCGAGACCTCAGTAACGGGCACAATGTCGATCGAATAGACCTGTGCATCGATCTCATAGGTGGTACACAAATCGGCCAGCCACAGGGCGCTACCCCCCTCCTTAGAGCCAATCTCGATAATCGTGCGGGGCTTCAGGTTCCAAATTAGGAGCGGATAGAGCGCAACGTCAAAGGGATCTTTGATCATCGGTACACCCCGATGGCTGTAGTGGTGCGAAGCCAAGTGAATCGATTTCAGCGTTTCGTAAGGTAATCCACTGTGCCAGGGGCGTTGAGCCGTAGGGATCTCTGGCTGCACTGGTTTTGTCAGCGATCGCCTCAATTCATCTACTTTCGCCTGAGCTTGAGTGTGGTTAGGGTCTAGAGCCAGTTCCGCTTGGGCAGCCGCCAATCCTTCTTTGTGTCGCCCCACATTGCACAACATCAGACAGTGGCAATAGTGCAGATTGGGCACAGATATGTCCAACGCCAAGGCGGCTTCAATCTGGCGCAGAGCTTCGACTGGGTTACCCTGCTGGGTGAGGGCGATCGCCGATTGCATGAGACGCTGAGCTTGGTCTGCGAGGTCGGGTTCCGAGACGGCAAGAGGGTCAGCAGGGGTTGGAGATGCCGGGTAGGAACTGGAAATGGGGGACGTATAGGCAGCGGGGGCGGGGGGCGGCGTATAGAAAGTGGCAGGGGGAGGCGTGACCTGAGGCGAGATCTCACTGACACGGTAGCCTTGCAAGTGGGGCGGCAGAATCCAGTGGACGCGGGGGTCGGGTTGGTGCGCCACAGGCTCAACCGCACCGCGCCACGCCACGCCCATAATCTGCATCGTTTGGTACACCATCGTGTTCCAACCCTGCTGCTTGAGGTAGTCCAGCCCCGCAGCGACATCGGGCGATGCCAGATCGTGTAGCAAAATCATGGCATCGGCTTCGGCTAACTGATCACAGGCGATCGCATCTTGCAGCGGCCCCGGTGCCTCGTGGTCGCCGTCAATGAAAATCAGCGACCATTTCCGCTGGTGCTGAGTGGCGATCGCCTCCACGGCCTGCGGACTGTAATCGGCAATTAGGGTAACGGTTGCGGATACGCCTGCGGCTTGCAAAGAACCGAATACGCTGTCGTAGATAACGGGATTGCTCAACTGCGGATCAATCACGTCCAGCACCACGCCAGCTAGAGCCATATGACAGGCAGACCAACCCATCCAGCAGCCAATTTCTAGGCCACGTTTGCCCGCAAACAGCAATGCGTTGTTGTACAGAATGTGAGCCTCGTCGCGGCTAAGAAACCCTACGGTGGGTAGCCGTTGATCAACGTACCAGTTATGGGGAATTTCGCGTCGCAGGTAAGGCCACGGGCAAGTCTGTGGATTACCCACAATCAAATTGGGAAAGGCCTCATCGGGCTGCACCAACGCCAGCTCTGGCGACACGTAATCGTTGGGTGAAAGCAGCGCTCGTTGCAGCACCGTGATGGTTTCTTCAACCATCCGGGACTGACGAAACATTTGGCTGGCGCGCCGCTGCTCCGCTTCTCCCACGGCTCGTCGCGCTTCGGGATTAACTGCCCAAGCTTGAATGGTGGAAACCAGCTCGTCAACAGTGGCTTCGGGATCAAGGGACGGATTCGTTAACAATTTTCCAGTAGTGCCGAGTTCTTCAGGAATTCCGCTGACAGCAGACGCAATCACCGGCACACCCTTGGCCATTGCTTCCATAATGGCTAAGGGCATTCCCTCTAGCATGGAGGGCAAAATAAACAGGTCAGCCGCCTCTAGCCAGTGAGCCACGTCCCAGCGCTGCCCCAACAGGGTGACGCGATCGCCCACCTCTAACTCAGCCAGGGCATACTCTAGTTCTGGCCGCATACTGCCTTCACCAGCCCAAACAAAATACAGATTAGACCAAGCCGAGGTATGGCGCAGAGTGGCGATCGCCTCTAGCTGATACTGAAACCCTTTTACAGGCTCCAGTCGAGCTGCCGTAAAGCACAGCACCCCCTTGGCAGGAACGCCTACTTCCTTGCGGAGGCGATCGCGTACTGCGCCATCGCGAGGCGAAAAGAAGTGCTCTGGCCTGCCGTAGTGAATCACCCGCCCCTTATCGCTGGGTAGCCGAAACAGCTTGTACAGCAGCTCCAGATTTTCTCGGCAGACGGCAATTACCTCCCGTGCTCGCCGATACTGCCGCTCTAACATACCGAGGTAGTATTCTCCGTCTGCGCCCTCACCAAACCGTTCAACCAGGTAAGGCGCGACAAATCCCAAGACAATCACATAGGGGATGCCAAGCTGTAGCGCCACCTCCTTGGCCGCAAAATTAGACAGGGGACAGCAGTCGCTGAACAAAATTAGATCTGGCTGGGCACTCGGAAAGATAGCCTGAGCATTGGAGGAGTCACCGACAGATCTACCAAACTCTTTCACGGTGTCATAATCAAGCCACTCGTGCTTAATGCCTGCTCGCTGCTGAGCTGTAACTAGCGGATTGTCACTCTGCGTTTGCACAATCGTGACGCGATACCCTTGCGTACGCAATCCCAACGCTATCATGTCGTTATATTGGGCAACGCCGCCCGCACCGGGGTCATCGGTATACAGCAGAATGTGTTTGCTCATTACGTTGGGAGTAGCCGGGGTGGGAAGCATAAAAGCAGAGATACGCCTAAGTCAGAGTGCCTAAGTCAGTGGTTTAGCTAGGCTTCCCTTCATCTTAGAGAAGGTTGATTGAAAAGTAGCTTGGAAGATACTTGATCAATCAGCCTCTCTTGATCAATCAGCCTCTATATAACAGGCTTCCCAACTAAACCAGGTCAGCCTTTATTCAATCACGCCATTCTTGCCATTTCATTATTGCCATTATTTATGAACAGGTTGTTTCTCGGATTAGGGCTGGCGATCGCAACCAGCATGGGGGCGATTACTTGGCTGCAAATACCCCAGCTTCAACAGCTCAAAACTCGCAGCGAAACAGCCCCTGTTTCCAGCATTCAGCGCGAATTAGACGCCGAGAAAATCCGCTTAAATCTGCTCCAACAACTTCCCTCTTTTGGATTTCAGAACTTAATTGCAGACTGGACGTTTCTTAACTTTTTGCAATATTTCGGAGACACTCCAGCAAGAACACGCACCGACTATAGCCTCAGCCCAGACTACTTTGAAGTCATCTTAGGGCGCGACCCCCGCTTCCTACCCGCCTACACCTTCCTCTCTACGAGCACGGCGCTTTACGCTGGCCTCCCAGAGCGCTCGATCGCTATCACCGCCAGGGGGCTAGACTATCTGACCCCAACTGTACCTCAAGGCTCTTACTATGTTTGGCGTAGTCAAGGTGTAGATGAGCTTTTATTTTTAGGAAACGCCCTAGCTGCTCGTCAGTCTTTTACGACTGCCGCAGAGTGGGCAGAGGCATCTGGCACCCCTGAAGGGCAAGCGGTTGCCCAGCTCTCTCGCCAAACTGCCGCATTCTTGGCTACTAACCCCAACAGCAGGTTTGCTCAGTTTTCCGCTTGGACAATGGTACTCAGCAATGCCCCAGACGATCGAACCCGAAACAAGGCCGCTGAACAGATTCGGGCACTTGGTGGCAGCATCGTTCTTCAAGCAGATGGAACCTATCAAATGAACCCACCTGCTCAAGACTAAAACACAGAACGTTTAGCATGGCTCACAGCATCCACTCCATCCGTAAACGTCAATGAGTAAACGTCAATGAGTAAACGTTATAATTCGGGTGTGTCCAGTCATATCGGCCTGTTGTAACCGACTTATGTGTCAATTTTGGATAAGTAGGCGGGCTTAATTAAATATTAAGATTCTAAAATCCTGCGCCGCCCGCTGTGCGGGCGGCGCAGGATTTTAGAATTTGGTTTTTATTTAGGTTGAACTACTTTAGTACCCAAAAACTTGAAGACATGACATGCTTTGGCAGAGGCACGACACGCTTTATGAAATTGAGTTAATATTAGTTAACAATTAAGATTTTGAAACAAGCTCAATCTTTAGACATCTAGCCCCCCTGAAGATATCGCTTAGGCAACATCTTCGGACTCAGTAAGGCAGACCTTGAGGTCTGTTGCCTTTGCGCCAGAAACGTTATGGAGGAAAAGCCTCAGTGAATAAGCGGTGGAGAAATGCAGGACTATATGCCCTTTTAGTAGTGGTGGTTGTATTCTTAGCAACGGCCCTACTCGATAGAAAACCTCAAGACATTGATTCTTGGCGCTATAGCCAGTTTATTCGGGAAGTTGAGCAAAGCAATGTTGCCAAGGTAACCATCAGTTCCGATCGCACGCGAGCGTTGGTTTACCAAGAAGATGGGAACAAAGCAACCGTCAACTTGCCTAGCGACCCAGAGTTGCTCGATATTTTAACCAAGAACGGGGTAGACATCTCTGTTTCGCCGCTAGACAGTGACAACGGCTTGACAAAGGTTCTCAGCACTCTCCTCATTCCGTTCTTGTTATTAGTCGTTCTGTTTTTTGTTCTCCGCCGCGCTCAAAATGGTCCGGGCAGTCAGGCTATGAACTTTGGCAAGTCAAAGGCTCGAGTTCAGATGGAGCCGCAAACGCAGGTGACGTTCGGCGACGTAGCTGGAATTGATCAGGCCAAGCTGGAGCTGGCCGAGGTCGTAGACTTCTTGAAAAACGCCGATCGCTTTACTGCTGTAGGGGCAAAGATCCCTAAAGGGGTTTTGTTGGTTGGGCCTCCAGGTACTGGAAAAACTCTGTTAGCAAAGGCAGTTGCGGGTGAAGCAGGGGTTCCCTTCTTCTCAATCTCCGGTTCTGAGTTTGTGGAAATGTTTGTGGGCGTGGGCGCGTCACGCGTTCGTGACTTGTTTGAACAAGCCAAAGCCAATGCCCCCTGTATCGTGTTTATCGATGAGATTGATGCCGTCGGTCGTCAGCGGGGTGCAGGTTTAGGGGGTGGCAACGACGAGCGGGAACAGACGCTAAATCAGTTGCTGACCGAAATGGACGGCTTTGAGGGCAATACTGGAATCATTCTAATTGCTGCCACCAACCGCCCCGATGTCCTTGATGCGGCGCTGTTACGTCCCGGTCGATTTGACCGACAAGTCGTAGTCGATCGCCCCGATTACGCGGGCCGTTTAGAAATCCTCAATGTTCATGCTCGTGGTAAAACCATGTCGAAAGACGTGGATTTGGAGAAGATCGCTCGTCGTACTCCTGGCTTTACTGGCGCAGATTTAGCGAACTTATTGAATGAAGCCGCTATCTTGGCCGCTCGTCGCAACTTGACCGAAATTTCGATGGATGAAGTCAATGACGCGATTGACCGCGTTTTGGCGGGTCCCGAAAAGAAAGACCGCGTTATGAGCGAAAAGCGGAAGTCCTTGGTGGCCTATCACGAAGCGGGTCATGCTCTGGTGGGCGCGTTAATGCCCGACTATGATCCGGTACAAAAGATCAGCATCATTCCGCGTGGGCGCGCCGGTGGGTTGACTTGGTTTACCCCCAGCGAAGATCGGATGGATTCTGGCCTTTACTCTCGTTCGTACTTGCAAAACCAGATGGCCGTTGCTCTGGGCGGGCGCATTGCAGAGGAGATCATCTTCGGCGAAGAAGAGGTTACTACTGGAGCTTCTAACGACTTGCAGCAGGTGGCACGGGTCGCACGGCAGATGGTAACTCGTTTTGGCATGAGCGATCGCCTTGGGCCAGTAGCGCTGGGTCGTTCTCAGGGCAATATGTTCTTAGGACGTGATATTGCTGCTGAGAGAGACTTTTCTGAGGAAACAGCCGCTGCAATTGATGACGAAGTGCGTAATTTGGTCGACCAAGCCTATCGCCGCGCTAAGGCAGTGCTCACCGAAAATCGTCTAGTGCTGGAAGATCTGGCGGCGATGCTGGTTGAGCGTGAAACGGTTGACTCAGAAGAATTGCAAGAATTACTTGCAACCAGTGATGTAAAGATGGCTTCTATTGCATAACTGCTTAGTTGGCATTAGCTGGCCTAAAGCCCAGCCTAACTAAATGCTAGAACCCCGCCTGCTTAAAGCAGGCGGGGTTCTAGCATTTAGTTAGGTTTTGTTTAATTAGTTTTTTCAAAAGCCGATTGCTTGCTCAAACCGAATCATTTCTAGACTGCGATCGCCGTACACCCCTTCAATTTGTTCTTGACAGCAGGCGATCGCAAACTCATTGATTTCGTCGGCTTCAATTCCATACAGGTCTCGAAAAACATCCGCTTCTACCCGACAAAACCGAGGACGATCGGCATAAATACGGCATTCTCGCGTATCCGCATCAAAGTTCACACACCAACCATCCGCTCCCACAAGACTGAGATACAGCTCTAACTCTGGAGCAGAAAGGTACTGATCCAAGTCGGGACGGTCTGCTGGGTCAAGATTACAGCAAGCACCGCACTGCTTTACACAACGCCAGGTTGCCATGCATCGCTCCACATACTATATTCACGATATCGCTCTTGGGGCAAACTGGGCAATTTGAAGCCGCGATCGCCGCAGGTGTGCAGGCGCTGGTGCTCCAGTCCAAGGCGGTATTGATTTACTATACCCGTGGAGTAGCGCTAGATGAGGTGGGCAGATTCTTGGAGGCGATCGCCCTCTCAAGCAGACTCACGATCTGCCTCAGGAAAAGGCAGCAGGGTTTCTGCTCACACAGCCGATCATGCTGTGTACAATGCTATTTTAATTAGCCTCGCAGTTTTTTGCTCCTATGCCCCATCTCGCCAAAATTCTTGTCTATCCGATCAAATCGCTGGATGGGGTCGAAGTGACTCAAGCAAAATTACTTGTAGGCGGGGCGCTGGCTCACGACCGCGAGTTTGCCCTGTTTGATCAACAGGGCACGGTGATTAATGCCAAGCACACTGAGAAAATTCATGCCATCCGGTCAGAGTTTGACTTGGTGGGTCGAACTGTTACAGTTTGGTGCCAGGGTGAGAGCGATCGCCAGACCTTTGATCTAGATCAAGAACGTTTGGCTTTAGCAGCCTGGTTCAGTGACTTTTTTGGTTATCCCGTCCTGCTCCAGCAAGATTTACACATGGGCTTTCCCGATGACACTCACGCTTCAGGGCCTACGGTGGTCAGCTCTGCCACCTTAGAAACCGTTGCATCTTGGTTTCCAGCCATGAATGTAGAAGAAGTCCGGCGTCGCTTTCGCGCCAATTTAGAAATTGCGGGAGCGCCTGCATTTTGGGAAGATGGACTATTTGTAGAATCAGGAGATCTGGTGCCGTTTCAGATTGGGGAGGTGACATTGCTCAGCAGCAATCCCTGTCAGCGATGTATTGTGCCGACCCGCAATCCGTGGTCAGGCGATCGCCTCCCCAATTTTCAGAAAGACTTTAATGCTAATCGTAGAGAGAATCTGCCGATTGGTGTAGTGTCAGCTCGATTTAATCACTTCTACAAACTCACAACCAACACCCAAGTCCCTGCCACCGAAGCGGGTAAAACAATTTGCCTTGGCGATACCATTCAAGTCTAGGTAATATAGCCATAGAAGGATTGGTTAGGACGGGGTGCAGGGGTGGAACCCCTGGCTGGGGGCAAAGCCCCCACACCCCCTTTGATCCCAGTGTCCTAACCTTTGTGGCGACAGCTATACTTGCAGCGATTTTCAATCGCCTAGAATCCAATTGTTTTTGTGACCGCACTCCACGCGGCTCTCACAAAAACAACTGTGGCTGACTCTAAAAATTGCTGTAATTCAGCCATAAAGCAGAGTTAGGAGGCGCGCTGAGCACGCCTCCTAACTCTGCTTTATGGCTTAAGCGATAAACTACAAGCGATAACCTAGCGAAACATGCTGCTAACGGAGCTATCTTCGTGAATCCGCCAGATGGTTTCGCCGATGATATCAGCAACCGAAAGCACTGTTAGCTGCGGGAAGTGATGTTCTGGCGGTACGGGAATGGTGTTGGTAACAATGACCTCTTCAAACAATCCAGCCGCTAGTCGCTCAGGTGCCGGGGGTGAAAAGACAGCGTGGGTTGCACAGGCATAGACCTGACGCGCCCCCTGGCTACGCAGCAATCGCGCCCCTTCGCAGATCGTGCCAGCCGTGTCGATCATATCGTCCACCAACACAGCAGTTTTTCCCGCTACGTCTCCAATCACATTCATGACTTCCGCCACGTTGTGAGCCTGACGACGCTTATCAATAATAGCGAGTGGAGCGTCATTGAGCTTTTTGGCAAACGCCCGCGCCCGTGCCACCCCGCCCACATCGGGCGAAACCACCACAATATCGGAGAGTTGCTTGCTGGCTAAATATTCAAGGAGAACAGGCGAAGCGTAGACGTGGTCAAAGGGAATGTCAAAATAGCCTTGGATCTGAGCAGAGTGCAGATCCATCGCTAGAACTCGGTCAGCTCCTGCCTGCGTGATTAAATTTGCAACCAACTTTGCTGTAATAGATTCTCGCCCAGCCGTCTTCCGATCGGCTCTAGCATAGCCATAGTAAGGAATGACGGCGGTGATCTGCCGAGCAGATGCCCGATGGCACGCATCAATCATGATCAACAGCTCCATCAGGTGATCATTGACCGGATAGCAGGTCGGCTGCATCAAGTAAACATCACAGCCGCGAATCGATTCCTGAATCTGAACGTAAATTTCGCCATCGGCAAATCGCTTGCGAACCATTGGCCCCAAATCCATGCCCAGATAGCGGGCAACTTCCTGGGAGAGCTTTGTATTAGCGGAACCAGAAAAAATTCTAAGGCGATTGTTATCGGAAATTTGGGGGAGAGGAGGCTGAAGAGCTAAGGTTGCAGAGCGGATCACAACAGTTCCTCAAGAATAGTCAACGCGATCTTATCATCCCAAATGAAAAACAACATCTGGGGTTTCTCTAAGGCGATGATGCTTTAAAGCTTGCTGGTTACTCCTCGGTGCAATAAACAACGAGCTTCTAATCTTCAAAAATGTTTCAAAACAGACCTGAACTGAGTAGTTCAACCTAAATAAAAACCAAATTCTAAAACCCTGCGCTGCCCGCTGTGCGGGCAGCGCAGGGTTTTAGAATATTAATATTTAATTAAGCCCACTTACTTACCCAGATTTCTAAATATGTCACTAAGGTAATTGGAGTCAAGCTTGTTACAGGAAAAGAGCATAGTCGCTTTGCACTATGCTGTGAATTTACCTGACGTGCTCTACAGGTCACCGCCTCGAAATGCCAGCAGAAAAATGACCACAGGCCCAGCAATCATGATCATGCCTACTAGAGCTAACTGTGCGATCGCTTCCCAATTTAAGCTGCTGATCAGTTCCATTTGTGCCTCAAATCCAGCTTAGGTAAAGTTTATGACGGGTAGGAATGTGTACCCGAAGCTATTTTACCCAGGAAGGGGGCACATTTATGAGGAAGTTTGCAAAACTTGCAATAAGCCGCGTCTAGTTCATGTCTGGGACAACGCGATCGCCCGTAGTAAGCAGATGGGCGTAATTAAATATAAAACCTTAAAAGCCTGCGCCGCCCGCTGCGCGGGCGGCGCAGGCTTTTAGAATCTTGTTTTTATTTAGGTTGAACTACTTAGGATTGCGTACAAATTAATTAACCTGTAATCTTTTTTTGGAAGTGGGGGGCGGGGGGGCGGCGCGGCGACACAAGATTTAGGGGGGG
>JBBQFG010000175.1:0-11329 GCA_038321765.1 Elainellales cyanobacterium | reverse complement strand
GACATCTTGATGTAAATTCCCCTGATTCCCTTTCAGCGCCAATACATAGTCTCCTTGCTGGGCAACGATTTGCGCGGCTATTGCGGTTTGGCATCCCATGGCATCAATACTGACCACAGCGCCTGCGAGATCCAAGACTTTTAGAAGTTCTGGAATGGCAGTAATTTCATTGGACTTCTCATGGACTTTTCGTTGTCCTAACACGAGTCGATTTTGATGTGCCCAAGCACTCACCATGTGAATCATGCCTTGTTTACCGCCTCGTTCATAACTGCCCCGAAGCGTTTTCCCATCAAGGCTAATCAGTTGACCATCCGTGATGTTAAAGACGGCTTGTACCCAATTCAAGAAACATTGCTGCACTTGTTCAGGACGCAATCGAGCCAACGTTCGCTCGAATATGTCGTGGGAGGGAATCCCATTGGGTAACTCCAAAAAGGTTTCCAGCCACTCTTGTTTGGCGATGCCATAGTTCTCAATCTCGACCCAATTATCGGCTCCACAAATCACGGCACAAATCGTGATCAAGACAATATCTAAGAGTAAATGCTCAATATAGCGGTTCTTTGCCGGGTGAGGTACAGTAGACCCCGGCAAAACCCTTGCTGAATAAGGCTTTTAAAAATCAACTTGTACTTCACTGAACCAGGAACCGCTATACTATGTTGTGCTCGTGGGTCGTCGAGCGCACTGAAGTGTTCTTTCAGTGGAATAATCGCGGCATCCATCATGGGAAAACTTGCCTCGAATCCAGGGATGTTCTGGATTCTATGCGCTTCTCACAAGCAGTTCAACCCTTTCGCCTTAATTGTTAAGAAACGTATGCGTTCGCCCTAGCGATCGCATTTGACTCTCGCCCGTATCCTCTGACTTAGCAGCAATACGTAGCGTATGCCCAGCAGATGATCTCACTCCTCCAGAATCTGATCGGAGGGGGTTTGGGGGACAAGGGCTGTCCCCCAATGAGGGGGTTTTGGGGGAGAAACTCCCCCAAGGCTGTTGGTTCCATCTATAAACCAACGAACAAGCAAGTTGTATTACACAGTAGCCCAGTTGGGGGAAGAGGAATCCTTTACGGGAATAGATAATGCTGCAATCTATATCCTGCAAAATGTGAACTTACCCGTCATGGATCGAGCCAAAACGAATGTAGCGCTGCTGGCCGTCTGTCAAGCGTTGTCGATGACATCTGTAGTTGTGCTGTTTACGGTAGCCGCGCTCATTGGCCAAAAGCTGGCGACCGATCCATCATTGGCAACTCTACCGCTGGCGCTGATGCAACTGGCGGTCATGCTTGCTACAATTCCAGCCTCACTGCTGATGAAGCAAAAAGGGCGGCGCTTTGGCTTTGTAGTGGGTACCCTAATTGGCATTGTGGGTATCGCGCTAGCAGTTGCCGCCGTTCTAATTCAAAGCTTCACCCTGTTTTGTACAGGCACCATTTTGATGGGTGTGTTCAACGGCTTTTCTGGATTTTACCGATTTGCAGCGGCTGATGCAGCCGATGAGTCATTTCGGGCGCAGGCTATTTCGCTGGTGGTGGCGGGGGGTGTGGTGGCAGCGGTGCTGGGTCCCAACCTAGCCAGTAGCTTAAAAGACGGGTTGGCCGCCGAATTTGGCGGTTCATTGCTGTCGATTATTGTGTTGCAAGTTGTGGTGCTGGCGCTGTTGCCGAGTATCAAAATTCCACCCCTAACTGCCGCAGAGAAAAAAGCACGGGGGCGATCGCTTGCCAAAATTATGCAGCAGCCCATATTTATTGTGGCAGCGATGGGCAGCATGGTCGGTTACGGCATCATGGCCTTGATTATGACAGCTACTCCGTTAGCAATGGTCGCCATTCCGCATCCCTTCCATTCGGCTGCGTCCGTCATTCAGTGGCACGTCTTAGGCATGTTTGCGCCGTCGTTCTTTACGGGATTTTTGATTGCTCGGTTTGGTGTGCTGACGATTATTCTCGGCGGCGTTCTGTTGAATCTGTTGGCGATCGCTATTAACCTATCGGGCACCACCATTGCTCATTTCTTGATTGCGCTCACCGTTTTGGGTATCGGTTGGAACTTCATGTTCGTTGGCTCAACCACTCTATTAACCGAAGCGTATGCACCTGCCGAAAAAGCACAAACCCAAGCTATTCACGACTTTTTGATGTTTGGCTTCGTTACCGCAGCGACGTTTCTGTCGGGGCGATTGCTCAATAGTGTGAGCTGGGCAGCAGTCAACTACGCAGGTGTCCCGTTTTTGCTGATGATGCTAGCGGCAGTCTTGTGGTTGCAGCGACAGCGCAGATCGACAAGGGGCTTAAGCCCTTTGTCCTGACTTGGATGGCGATGGCCATCACAGCCTTTTGAGCTATAGCGGTAGCCATGATCAATAGGACGCCTTCCTGTCATTCCCGCGCAGGCGGGAATCCATCTGCTCGATAGGTGCCAGCGTCATTCCCGCGCAGGCGGGAATGACGCTGGCATGTCCTAAGGTTTATGACTATGGCTATAGTTATTTAGCTACGTCTACTTGCACAGATCAAATTACACAGATCAAACCAGAAACACAATGAACCGATTAGCAGGTAAGGTTGCACTGATTACGGGAGTGGGGTCAGGTATTGGACAGGCTGCCGCTCGCTTATTTTGTCAACAGGGTGCAACTGTCTTTGGCATCGATCGCAACTTGGAGGCTGGAAAAGCCCTAGCTCAGGAACTGCAAGCTCAAGGCCAAACCTTCCTTTTTCATGCTGCTGATTTATCTCATGAAACGGCTTGTGTTGAGAGCGTTCGTCAATGTATGGCGGTCTGTGGACACATCGATATTCTTTACAACAACGCGGGCATCTCGGTTGTGACTCCGTTCCATGAAACAGATGCAGAGACATTAGAAAAAATTCTGGCGGTTAACTTCCTATCCGTTTTCTATTTGTGCCAGCAGGTTATTCCCACCATGCAGCAGCGGGGCGGCGTAATTATCAATACGGCATCAGAGTTAGCGATTGTAGCTCAACCCCTCTATACAGCCTATTGCGCCAGCAAAGGAGCGGTGCTTTCGTTTACCCGTGCTTTGGCATTGGAATATGCTCAATCTAACATTCGCATTAATGCTCTTTGCCCTGGCCCGATTGATACGCCAATGCTGCAACACGAGTTTGATATAGATGCTAATCCGTTAAAGGCCAAAGCGCAGGGCATTGCGTCTATGCCAATTGGGCGACTGGGCAACCCTGAAGAAATTGCCCAGGTCGCTCTGTTTTTGGCCAGTGATGCTCCGGCTCTGATGCATGGAGCCTCAATTGTGGTGGATGGTGCAAAAACGATTTTGTAACAGTATCCCGCCTGGGTGGGTAGTGGTGCTGCGGTCAGGATTTTTAGATGACTGCTAAATAATAGGCTCAGATAAACCCTTCATTTCCGACGCTGCCTTATAGGCATCCATAAATGTGCGGAATGCCTCTTGGGTAATTTCCTTTTTAATTAAGCTGGTTTCCACCTGTCGCAATAGTGACAGAAACTCAGCCTGAGACGGCTGCTGAAGACCGATCAGCGTTTCAATATAGTGGTCACAGCGTTCTTCAGATGCATTTTCTACGCAGCGCTGTAAGACCAATCGCGCGGTGCTGTAGGCATCATTAAACGTGCGAAACGACTCTTGTGAAATCTGATCCGTTGCTAGAGCATTGGCGGCTTCAACCAGGAGTTGCTCTAAACCTTTTTGTTGAATTCGGATCTGCTGTTGGCGATCGCCCAACTCCAGGTCTACCGAAATTTCCATGCTGCGGATGGCAGCATCAATATACTGATCGGCTAACAGCTTACGCTCGTCTGCTTTTTGCTTCAGGCGTTGCCACCACTCCCATAACCCTACCAGGCTACCTGCTGGGAGCGTCGTCAGAGCAATTAATAAACCGCCATTTCTGGTTAGAAAAGAAACGATTGTAGATATAAAGGTCGGGCGATCGCGTTCATAGTAGGCGATCGCACCAGTGTGCAATGCAATGCCAGTGCCTTCTGAAGGGTTAGGGCGTTTAATCCCAGCCACCAGCGGTCGCAAATCGGCATACTCATCGGGAATGGCATCGGCAATCTCTCGCTGATGTTCCGAGACAATCTGGGTCAGTTGTTTGACGATTGCCGTATCTAAATGACGATTGCTGATCAATAGCCGTCGTACCGATATGGCAGGAAGATCGACGGGTGGAATCGGTGGATAACCCTGATACACACCCTTGGGAATTAGGGCAGGCTCTAGGGCAGGATGGCGCACGCGTAATGCTTCGGCTTGCTCAATTGGTAGAACCTGAGCGCGAGTCTGTTGCACGACATGGGCAATGTAGTCGTTGTTTAACGTCCGCACCCGAAACAGAGCATCTACCTCTTTTTGGCGAAAGAGTTCGTCTGCTTCGGCTCCGGGGGCAAAACTGAAAACAAAATCAGTCAGATTCAATCCATAGTGGGTAGCCAACTCTAGAAACGAGTAAAACTCACCACTGTTGGGCTGGAGAACTATTTTACGCCCTACTAGATCGGTGAACTGAGTGATGCCAGAATCCTGTCGTGCGATCAGTTGAAACACATCTTCAAACAAGACGGCAATGGTACGAGCGGAGGCACCCCCCGGCATATCGGCTTGGGCGATCGCCAAGTCAGCTATCCCTTGCTCAATCTGCTCTAAATTTTCGTCGCTGCCACTCGTTGAGACAACTGAGATATCTAGCTTAGGATTATTGAGTTTGACCACTTGAGCAATTGCCTGCCCCAGAATATAGCTCTCTCCTTCCAAATCTCCGGTTGCCAAGGTGAGATGCTCGACTCGTCGGGCGGTTTGTACTACCCAGTTAGTACTAATAATGACAGCAGCTAGACACAGAACAAGTAATATTTTGGAAGACAATGACAGTTGAGGTTTCATGTCCCAAATCTAATTTTCCTGAGCTTGAGTATGTTCATTAGATTTCCTGCATGAATGCCTTTTCGAGGGCGTGAATCGTTTCCCGGCGAAACCGGGAAACGATTCACGCAGGAGGTCTATTGCATCCATACCAATTCCATTCACATTTTAACGGTGATAAACGTTTGGCACGTGTAATGAAATCGCTCGATTAACCCAAGAGGATGTTTGAAAAGTGGTCTGCTGTGATTTTGGGCATTTGTTGATCCCCCTAGCCCCCTACCCTTCGGGAAGCCGCTTCGCGTCTATAAAAAGGGGGGAACTGGATTCAAAGTCCCCCTTTTTTCTAGCGCAGCGGTGCGCCAGCGCGGGGATTTAGGGGGATCTAAAACGTTTTGCTACTAACCAATCAGACTTTTAAAACATCCTCTAAGGATAGTCAGGCCTGAGGGAGGTGATTTGATTTAGGGTTGTTGTTCCCCATATCCTCTTCTACCATCGGCAATGTGAAGTAAAACGTACTCCCTTCCCCTAATACGCTCTCAACCCAGATCCGTCCACCGTGCTGCTCAATGAGCTTGCGGCAGATTGCCAAGCCAAGTCCGGTGCCACCTTTGTCACGGGAGTCAGACGCATCGACTTGCTGAAAGCGCTCAAAAACGGTTTCTAGCTTGTCTGAAGGAATACCGCGTCCGTGATCCTTGGTCGCAAAGCGGATGAAGGGACAAGGGCGGAGTACATCTTTACCCAACAACTGTGGTTTTTTAAGCTCTAACTCTGCACTTAACCAAATCTTGCCACCAGGTTGTGAGAATTTGATCGCGTTGCTTAACAAGTTAGTCAGGATTTGGATGATGGCATCGGGGGCTGCCCACACGGAGACACTCATCGGTGCAATCTGTCTAGGAGGCAGTGTCGCTAGCGATCGCCTAGCAACAGGATGTTCGTTGGCTTGATGACTCGCCTGGATGATCACACTAGTCTAGGACACTCGCTAGGACGCGATCGCACTGCCTCAATAGTTCTTTGCCTGCTCATCTGCAAAACACCACAACCACTGCTCCCCCAACTCTGCTGAGCTGACGACTGGATGTCCAGTCTCCTCATAATGCCGCCGTGCATGTTGATGCTCAGAAGAGTCGCAGCACAGCATCTGGCCGCAGCTTTGACAAATGCGGAGGTGCACCCAGCGACTATTGATTCGGACACACTCCTCACAACGAAAGACCGGATAGTTTGCTTTAGAAATCAGCGTATCTGAAGTCACATTATCAAGATGTTCGCAGCTCATAAGATTTGATGAGAACGTTGATATACTTTGGTAAGTTAAAAATAATCCACAGTTGCCATATTTTTCGTAGACTTCGCAAAGGATAACATTTCAGAGACTTAAGGCTCACGCAAATGATGTTGCACAAGCAGCATTATTTACCAATTCTCATGATAAATAGCACTTACGCAGTTGAATGATATTGCAGGTGCTCCGCGCCTGCAATATCATTCAACTTTCTTGGTTTTTCGTGTGAAATGCGTAAGTCCTAATGAACTTGAAGGTGGAAATTTGGGCTTACAGGACGCAAACCTCTCGCTTTAAAATCCAAAAAAAAGCCTGCCGCAGGCAGCTTTTTTTTGGATTTCAAGATGAGAACTGTGTATGGATCTGGGAAGAGGATGTCCGTGTGGAACACTTTAGCTATGAATCAATCACACGCTTTGGTAGTAGCGTTCTTCTAACCATATACGCAATTCTGGCGCAGAAACTTGCTCGATTGATCTTTTAGTTGTGGGGTCGTAGGCGCTCCACGCTGTTCTGCCTAGACTATCTTCAGTTTGCCAAATACGAGGTTCAGAAGATACGTAAAAATGAGTTAGGACATGTTGCCATACGTCGTTGAGCTTATAGCTGAAGCGACGCTGCTTTGTCTGAAAGCTTTGGTGTGTGGGAATGTTTAAGTTTCTAGAGTCGTTCCAACTCAGTTGAGATTTCATGGTGTCTTGTCTACGGAATTCTTTTTCGGTGTTTTAAGTTTACAAAACCGTAGCGAAAGATACAAAAACTAGCTTTCATCATTTCCATGAGAAGATTTGATGATAGGGCGATCGCCAAGACAATTAGGGCAAGGCTAGGTTCAGTGGCGTGTGCTATCAAACATGTCCTAAGCCAGTAAGTAGGTGGGCTTAAGTAAGTATAAAATCCTAAAACCCTGTGCCGTTCGCGCAGCGGGCGGCGCAGGGTTTTAGGGTTTGGTTTTTGTTTAGGTTGAATTACTTAGCGACGACTATAGAAACCCCAAAACACCAAGAGTTGTGAAAGTAAATCCTCAAAATCAGATGAAGCTATCGCAGCTACGGATCTTGGTGTCGGTAGCAGAGTATGGAAATTTTACGGAAGCCGCTCTGCAACTGGAAATGTCTCAATCTGCTGTCAGTCATGCGATCGCCTCTTTAGAAGAGCATTTAGGCGTAATTTTGTTTGTGCGGGGACGGCACGGCGCTCGACTAACGCCAGTGGGTCAGCAAATTGTTCAACACGCCCGCAGCATGGTGGTTCAAGCCAATGAGATCATTAAAACCGCAGAGTTAGCTAGAGGATTAGAGGGTGGTCAAGTCAGGATTGCATCGTTTCGCAGCATTGCTACCCATCTGCTGCCCTCAGTTATCACAGAATTTCATCAGCGGTTTCCGGCGATCGCCGTTAGTCTTTCAGAACACGACGATTATCCACATGTAGAACAGGCTCTCCGAGAGGGACGTGCCGATATTGGATTAACGTTTATGCCTGCTTCGACTGATCTAGACGCGTGGGAGGTGTTGCAAGATGACTATATTGCCTTGTTGCCGCCCAAGTTTAAATTAAAGGATTCTCAGTTAACCTGGGCAGAACTAGCAGCTCAACCGTTAATTATGCCGCCTGTAGACTACATGATGATGCGACAGGTATACGCTCATGCTAATGCCTTTGGATGTGCGTTGAAGGTAGCGTACGAAGTGGGAACGGATGCCACAATTGTCGGTTTAGTTGCTCAAGGATTAGGCGCGACAATTTTGCCTCGATTGGCAGCAGAGCCAATTCCAGATTCAGTGCAGGTCTATGGTTTGCCGGTTCCGCTCGTTCGCAGCATTGGCGTTGCTGTGTTAGCTGATGCTCAACATCCCCCCGCAATCTATGCATTTTTAGAGATTCTCAAACGCAGAAAAAACATATAGCTTTGGTTGCTGCTGATTTCACGTATATTTTTCTTTGAAAGGGGCGCTGAGCGCCCCTTTCAAAGAAAAACGGTAGTCCTAAATTGGTAAGGATTTTTTGATGGGCGGGCGAAGCCCGCCCATCAAAAAATCCTTAGGATTATGGATTTAATAAGATCGGGAATTTGATTGCTGGTAGGGGCGAACGGCCGTTCGCCCCTACAGAAGAATGGCTAAATTAGGTAGTGGTATTGAGTCAGGATTTTTTGCAGCGCGGGTGCAGTTTGCGCTGCAAAAAATCCCCATATGTTGAGGACTACCCTATCTAAAACTCATAGCGGGATTATGTTAAGGCAAACAATCCATATACATATCCATATCCCAATCGCTTGTTGTGGCTAGAAATTTTGCCCACTCATCGCGCTTGTACCAGTCGTAAATCATGTACATTTCTTCTGGAAGCGCCGACTGCACCACGTCGTCATTGGCAAGGCGATCGAGCGCTTCGCCCAGAGACATTGGTAGCTTTTTCACCTGCTTGCCCGCCTCCATTGCTTCGTACAGGTTACGCTGCTCAGGAACACCCGGATCACGTTGGTGGTTGATACCATCATCAAACACTTTGAGTAGGCATGCTGCCATCAGGTAAGGGTTGACCATTGAATCAACGGCGCGGTATTCAAACCGTCCGGGTGCAGAAACTCGCAGGCCACAGGTGCGGTTTTGGTAGCCCCAATCGGCGTAGACGGGTGCCCACAATCCTGTATCCCACAGGCGACGATAGGAGTTGACGGTAGAACAGCCGATCGCCGTCAGCGCCCCCAAATGTTCTATCACACCGCCGATGCAATACAGCCCGACTTGCCCTGGAATGCGTCGGTCGATGGCATCCGATTCTGGCAAAAAGGTATTTTCACCGCCTTTGTAGTACGTGAAGTTGCTCTCTAATCCGGGTAGAGTTTCTAGTCCAAAGGTGTTGACCGCTTCTTCGCCTCCTCTCCATAACGACAAATTATGGTGACAGCCCGATGCTGATACGCCCATAAACGGCTTGGTCATAAAACAGGCAATCAGGTTAAATTCACGAGCCACTTGGGCGCAAATTTGACGATAGGTGGTGAGGCGATCGCAGGTTCTCAGCGCATCATCAAAGGTGTAGTTGAGTTCTAACTGACCAGGGGCATCTTCGTGGTCGCCTTGAATCATGTCTAGACCCATCGCCTGACTGTATTCAATCACTTTCAGGAAGACTGGACGCAATTCTTCGAACTGATCGATTTGATAGCAATTAGGCTTGGTAACGCCACCTGCGGGCTTACCATCAGCATCCTTCTTGAGCCACATCATTTCTGGTTCGCAGCCATGTCGCAGATGTAACCCGTGGGTTGTTTGAAACTCTGCATGAATGCGTCTGAGGTTGCCGCGACAATCTGCCGTAAGATAGGCACCGGGATTAACCTCTTCTTCTCGATTGCGAAAACAGGTGCAATAGACTCTAGCAACGCGCTTGTCCCACGGCAGTTGACAAAAGGTCTCAGGATCAGGAATTGCCACCAATTCGGCGGCTTCTGGGCCATAGCCAATATAGTTGCGATGCCGATCGACAAATAGATTTGCCATAGAACCGTACACAAGCTGGATGCCCTTTTCGGCGATCGCCTCCCAGTGATTTGCGGGTACGCCTTTGCCTACAACGCGCCCCGTGACTGAAACAAACTGATAGTAGATATATTGGATGCCAAGTTGATCGATTTTGGCGCGCACTTGTTTAACTAGGTCTGCACGTTCTGCTGACGCGACATACGCTTGTAGGTCAGTTAATGTTTCGGTTTTTGTTAGAACTCCAGTCACCGATTGCCCTCCAATCTGTGGGTAGTTAAATGTTGAATTTGTGCTGTGTGCTTACACGTTTAGGATTACAAATTAATTAACCTGTATTTTTTTGAAAGTGCCGCGCGGAGTGCGGCACTTTCAAAAAAAATAAGTCTTATTTTATACGTAATCCTTATTCGGTTAAGACGGGTATTCCGGGCTGTTTAACGTCTGCGGCAAAGGGAAAAGGCTTCCAGGGAATCCATTGCTTCCAAAGACCTGCCACACTACCATTGGCAATGAGTTGGTTTAGCGTGGAGTCGATTGCACTGTGCAGGGCGACATTCCCTTTGTGGACACCAATGCCAAAGGGAACGCGTGTGGGGATGTTGAAGGCAATGCGTAAATTGGTGTCTTCTTCGGCGGCGACTACTAATACCAATTCATCATCAATCAACGCATCGATTTCGCCGTTACGAAGCGCGGCTAACATTTCGGGCAAGACGCGATCGCTGCCTGGATAGGGCACGGTAATTACACCAGAAAACGTAGCGGCTAATGCCAGATTGGTACTATCTGCCAGCCCACCTACCCGTAATCCTGCCAAATCCGTAGGCGATCGCACGGGGCTATCTGCTTTAACCAAAACCGACTCATCAAATAAGCCATAGGGTTGGGTAAAGTCAACCCACTGCTGCCGCTCTGGGATAATGGCTTGATTGAACCACACCACGTCATAGCGACCTGTTTGGATTGATGTGTAAAAATCTTCCATGCGGATGTTGTGCCAAATGGGTTCTAACCCCAACTGTTGACACAAAAGCCTCGTTAGCTCTGGCTCGTAGCCCGACCGTAAGCCCTGGTCAACATAGCTCATAGGGCGAGCATCAAAATCGCTAGTAATGATGTTTAAACAGCCTGTTTCAACGGTTGAAAATGCTTGAGTGCTCATAAATTAGAAAAATACTGCGATGCTCGGTTAGGCAAGCCTAGTTAGAAAAACAGATAGTCCTAAACCTGTAATGCTTTTTTGAAGCGTGGACTTTTTCTGTGCTTTTAAAGAATCATTACCTCAACACAACTACCGAAAAATAAACTGCATTTTGAGGAGCCACTAAAAAAGAAGATAGAGCGTAACTGGAAATACACTTTTTCAAATCAGGCAATCTATCATAAAGGGCTGTAGCTATCCTATGATGACAGCAAGTTGACTGTTGAAATGTAACTAGAACTACAACTCAACACTATCGTATTTAACGCGTAAATCCGTAGATTTAATCTTACTTGCCTAGTATTGGATACTCAGCATCTGATAAACCAAGTCCACGTTGAGAACTGTAGTTTTAGCCCTCACCCCCAGCCCCTCTCCCAAAGGGCGAGGGGAGCCGGAAAAGCTTTCAAAGTCCCTCTCTCCAGGGAGAGGACTTAAAGCCTTCGGCATATATGAAAAGGG
>JBBQFG010000174.1:0-11353 GCA_038321765.1 Elainellales cyanobacterium | reverse complement strand
GACAGCATTGTCTGGGAAGGTGACGGTATCGACCAAGGTGTAGGTGAAGACGGTATCGCCCACATCGGGGTCAGTGCTGCTGAAGTCTCCAACAACCGTCCCCGTGACCACATTCTCATTCACCGCTTTGGGCGTTAAGTCGAGGTCAGTTGGAGCTTCATTGACGTTAGTCACTGTGATGCTAAGCGTTTCTACATAGGATCGACCGGTTGGGTCGGTGGTGCTAACTTGAATGCTGTAAATATTTGTAGGTCTGGTGTCAACGTCGAGCGCCGCTGCGACCGTGAGTTGTCCGGTACTGGGGTTAATGCTGAACGCCGCATTGTCTGGGAACATAGCGGTGTCAACTAAGGCGTAGGTAAAGGTGGTATCGCTGATGTCTGGATCAGTGGTAGACACAATGCCCACTGGGGTGCCGATCGCCACATCTTCGGCAACGGTATTCGTATCTAGAAGGATATTAATAGGATCTGTATCGCTGACATCAGTGACGGTAATGGTCAATATCTCTGTGTACGAGAAGCCCCCTGGATCAGTTGTTTGAACGTTGATGGTGTAGCTTGACTGAGTTTCTCGATCGGGCGAGAACAAGAGAATTAACTGGTCGCTGTTGGCTCCCCCAATCGCAAAGCTGTTATTGTCTGGAAAGCTTCCTGTAAGAATCAAGCTGTAGGTAAATGTGGTGTCGCCTAAGTCGGGGTCGAGGGTGGTAAACGTACCCACAGTTATTGGTGCGGGTAGGTTTTCGACAACCGTGAGGTTATTTACCGACAGGTCAAGGGGCGAGTTGTTGGCGACTGGAGAAAAACGTTGTCCAAAGACTCCATTCCCGCTGGCGTCTGGGCTGGTCCAAGCGACAACAAAATCGCCATCCGCGTCTACAGCTACTGAGGGGTATTGTTGAGTACCCAGAACGGTGGTGTTGACTAGAAATTCACCACCTTGGGGAGTACCGACTTTGTTAAATCGTCTAGCAACAATCCCTGTACTGGACGCATCGAGCGGTTGGGCAACACTGCTCCAACTCACAACAAAGTCCCCATCGGCATCTACAGAGACCGATGGAAAACGCTGGTCGTTGATTGTAAACTGATTGACCTGAATCTCGTCGCTTACAGGCGTGCCCGTAGCACCAAAAATTCGAGCATACACGCCAAAACCATTGCCGTCTTGACTGTCACTAGACCAAGTAACTACAAAGTTGCCAGTCGTATCCATTGACACGCTGGCGTTTTGTTGATTGCCTGATGTGGTGCTGTTAACCCGAAACTCCGTGCCTTGGGCGACACCAGCACTGTTATAACGCTGGGCATAGATGCCATCTAATCCGCCATCTTGACCGCTGCTAGTCCAGGTCACTACAAAATCGCCATTGGCATCCATCGCTACGCTAGATGCTCGTTGTGTGTCATTTGTCTCCGTATTGACCTGGATCTCTCCACCTTGTGCCACTCCTGCGCTGTTATAGCGTTGGGCAAAGATGCCTCTGCCAACAGCATCGTTACCAGTCCAGGTAATGATGAAGTCGCCATCGGAGTCGATCGCAATGGTCGATTCATTTTGATCCGCTAAAGAAGGCGCATTGACCAGAAACTCGCCGCCTTGGGCAACGCCAGCATTGTTGTAGCGCTGGGCATAGATGCCATACGAAGGGATACCCAATCCATCATCTTGATTACTGGTCCAAGTGATGACAAAATCACCATCGGCATCCATAGCCACGCTGGAGAAGGCTTGGGGGCCTGCCGTAGTTGTATTAACTCCGAACTCGCCGCCTTGGGCAACGCCAGCATTGTTGTAGCGTCGGGCAAAGATACCAGTTAGGCTACCATCTTGCCCTGTCCATGTGACGATATAGTCGCCATCGGAGTCGATCGCCACTGCCCTGGGAGTGTGGCTGGTTAATGGTGCGAAGAAGGTTTGTTGACTACCACTGGTGATGGTATTGATCGCGAATTCTGAACCTTGGGGAATGCCTGTCATGGGAGGTTAGGTGCTGGTTGCTCTTGGGACAGTGAACGCAGAACGTGGAAAAACAGGGAATGCTTGTGTTAGTCTCCCGCGCTAATCGGGGGGTAATTCGGCACTGGGACGGAGCCAGTAGGAGAACTCTGGGGTCGTGAACGCTTGCCGCGTGGCGGGTTTTTCGGCGTTCAAAATAGTTGGTCGATAAATCTGAGGTAAGAATTGAATGGCGCTGATTTCCTGACAGCCGTGGGTGAACTCTAACGTGCCTGCCAGTTCGCCCGTGGTGAGGTTAATAATGGCGATACCGCAGCTTAGTTGGGGAAAGCGATGCTGGACGGGTAAATCCCCAAAAATATGGCTTTCTCGAATTTGGCTGAGACCAACGATCGCCCAATTACCAACGCAGCACAGTCCGCGCAGAAAACCGGGTAGAGTGCAGACCACTTGGTGTTGCCCTGACTCAGGCTCGACTTGCCATAGCTCTCCGGCTCCAGAGTTTAACACCCAGAGGCGATCGCCATGCCAGCAGGGGGAGTGGGGCATAGATAAACCCCGCACAATTACCTCATGCCGCTCTACGTCAATCAGGATGCCGCCCGACTGTTTGTTGTCCCTCCAGCCACCAACCATATTTGTTTCCCCTAGTGCTGTTACATAACGGGGTTGTCCGGCAACCATAGCCAACCCGTTTAGGTGACAGCGATCTTCGGGTACATCGTCAGAAATGAAGGGGGGTCGCCAACGAGGAATAAAGCTGAATTCGCTGCTGAGGGTAGCAAGGCAGGAAAACCGGGTGTTCACCACCCACAGTCCGTCGTTGCCAAATGCAATGTCGTGGATGTTTAGATCACCTGTAAAGTACAGAGTGCGGGGCAGGTATAGCGCATCGTAGCGACCGGGCTGATCTTCTAGGTAGGTCGGGGCTAGGTTGGGGGCGTTGGCAAATAGACAGACATCGTGTTGAGTGGCGATCGCCAACTGTTGCCCCTGGAGCGCAATCCCCATGGGTTTTTGAAATTGGCGTAGCAGCAGGGTAACTTGGGTACCATCCCACCCCAGCATTGCTAGCTTGCCTGATTGGTATGTAGAAAGAACCAGAGATCCGTCTACATGCGCCAGCCAATCTTGAAATGAATCTGATGCTTGACACTGAATTAGGCTGGACGGCAATGGTCTAACGGTTGGTAGAAGGTGGTTCAAAACACATCCCCGATAATGTCTGAGCAGGCAGAAACCTACTACCTACTGGAACCTAGAATCTAGTGACTGTGCTGAGGCTACCCAATTTTATGCGGTTAGCCATCATTTCTTATGGGGTAACCGTAAATTAGAGGCTTCTCTTTATACAAGATTGTGTAAGTACACGGGCATCGTTAGACCTAATTAGACCTAATAAAATGCAATGAGAGCCTGTTACTTTTGCGCTCTTTCGCTAAATCTTTTGGAGTGCATCCCAGTTTTGCAAATTTGCCCACTGCTCCGCAGAAGCAAGCTACATCCCCCAGCCCTTCTCCCAAAACGGGAGAAGGGCTGGGGGATCAAAGTCCCTCTCCCGCTCTGGGAAAGGGATTTAGGTGGCTGCTGCTGAAAGCGACATTGCAAATCCAGATGCATCAGCTCCTTCAAAAAATTAAAAGTCTGAGGGAATCGAGCTACGATCCTGATGACTAAAAAAGTTTATAAAAATAATAAAAGGGTGTTCCGTCTTGGGCGGAATCATTTTTTAAGTCAGATATAAAGCAATACTTCTTGGATATACAAGGAACGTTCTCTAGAAAAAACGATGGGTTGCGTCTTTATGAGCACCAGATAAAGTATCGAGATGTAAACTTTGAAAACCTGATAAAGCGGTTTAGGTTATTGCTCTTAGGCTATTGCTCTAGGGATAGCTAGAGTAATTCGCTACGCATTTACCCCATTTCTTTGTAGCGATTTTTTTACAAAGAAGGCGCGGAATGGCTATGGGTCAGCCTTTCTCTTTAGATTCTCGTTTAAGCAATTATGGTTATGAGCATTCGACGCATTAGATGCTGCTTGAGTGGGGTCAAATGGCGGCTCTCCAAAAATCAAGCTCAATTTCAGGCTCAGCTTTCCCGATGGAACGGGAAAGCTCTATTTTTGCTGGCCATCACATTTTTAATTGTGCTAGGAACCATATACATTATTTCTGCCAATATTATTCTTGATAGTTTTGCTAACGTTGAACGTCAGACCGTGCATCAGAATATGGCTCGGGTCTTAGGGCTGCTATCGAATGAATTGGCCAGCCTGAATACAACCACCAAAGATTATGCCCGCTGGAACGATACCTATGACTTTGTCAACGGCAAGAATGACGATTACGTTTCGCTGAATTTACAGTCTGAAACGTTTATCTCTCTCAACCTTAATCTCATTGCCCTAACCGGGGCTGCCCAACGAGTCACGCTAGAGGCTGACCGCGTTACTGGCCAAGTGCTCTCCGCGTCGCCCTCGTTAGTTAGTTCGCTGACTCACTATTCTTCTCTATTTAGCCATCGCAGTTTAGAGAGCGCCCATGTCGGCATCGTCATCTTACCTAAAGGTGCGTTGATGATTGCGGCTCGCCCCATCTTAAAGAGTGAAGGTGAAGGCCCCATAGCAGGCACTTTATTGATGGGACGCTATTTTGATCACAGAGCAACACAGCAATTGGCGACGCTGGCACAAGTGGCGTTGACGAGCTATCCATTTAACAGCAAGAGTCTGCCGACCGATGTACAAAACGCCAGACAGGCTCTGGTCGCTGGCGATTCTGTGGTAGTTGAGCTACTCAGCCAAACATCTATTGCAGGATATACTCTGCTTAAGGATATTTCTGGTAAACCTGCGGTAATCTTACGCACCAGCACCGCTAGAGATATTCATCAACAAGGTTTGCTGAGTTTGCGCTATCTGGCAATCTCTCTACTGGTTGTAGGAATAGGGTCTGGAATTTTGATTTGGTTACTGTTTCAGAAATTGCTAGAACAGGTAACTCAGAGCGATCGCATGAGACAGGCTCTAGAGCGAGAATCAGCCCTACGCCAATCAGACCTGCAATATCGTCAAAAAGCCCAAGAACTTGAGCAAACCCTGCATACTCTGCAAGAAACGCAGGCGCAACTGGTGCAAAGTGAAAAGATGTCTAGTTTGGGGCAATTGGTGGCAGGTATTGCCCATGAAATCAATAATCCAATTAACTTTATTTATGGCAATATTTCTTACGCTCAAAAATATTGGCAGGTCTTGCAGCATCTTCTACACCTCTACCGCCACCATTATCCTGACCCCGTGCCCTCTATTCAAGTGCAGCTACAAAACGTTGATCTAGATTTCTTGAGCGAAGATTTTGCCAAACTGCTCGACTCAATGAAAGTAGGGTCTGAGCGCATTCGGCAAACAGTGTTATCGTTACGCAATTTTTCCCGTCTAGATGAGGCGGAGATGAAGCCCGTTGACATTCATGAGGGGATTGAGAATACATTGCTCATCCTGCAAAATCAGCTCAAAGAACAGTCGTACCGTCCTGCTATTACGCTGATCAAAGCATATGGGGAATTGCCCTCTGTGGACTGCTATGCCGGGCAACTAAATCAGGTATTCATGAATTTGCTGGTTAATGCTATTCATGCATTGAATGAACGAGTCAAGCCACAGAACAATGACGAACCGGGTAAAGATTTGGCTAGGTCTGAATCTGAGCAGCCAGATCCTGAGTTAAGCAGCAGATTGTTGGCGATAGGCAACGCTGACTCAGATGTCTGGCAGCCAACGATTTGGATCAGTACTGAAGTTGTCGCCGTAAATGGTGTAACCATCCGAATTGTGGACAATGGTATTGGCATGACCGCAGAAATCCGGCGACGGCTATTTGACCCATTTTTTACCACCAAGCCCATTGGCAAAGGCACCGGATTGGGGCTATCTATCAGTTACAAAATCATCGAACAGCATCACGGACAGATTTACTGCGTTTCTGTCCTTCAACAAGGGACAGAGTTTGTCTTGCAAATTCCTATGCAGCAGTGCGAGACTCGTGCCTAGGTTTACGCATTCCTTAAAACCAGGTTTTTATTTACTCCCCCGATAAATCCGCTCAGCCTGCTCTTGAGACAGCCGAGAGTGCGGGAACCGCTGGCTGGCAGGAACTTGAACTTCGACCGTGACGGTGGAGGGGGGTTGAGTTGCTGGGGAAGAGATAGAAGAGCCGTTGCCGTTGCCGTTGCCGTTGCCGTTGCCATTGCCATTGCCATTGCCATTGCCGCTAGCGTTAGCCACATAGGCGGGAATTTCGCACGCCGGAGCCGCACTGAGCAGTTCCTCATCTAGCTCTTCTGGTGCAAGTTGGCTTTGAGGCAGAATGTAGGCATGTTCTTCAGCATCGTATCCCATCATTTCAGACGTGTCGATGTCGTAGATCCACCCGTAGATTTTGAGTTCATCTTCGTAGAGTTTGGTGCGGATGACGGGGTAAGTGCGGAGGTTCTCGATTTGAGTCAGCACGTTTTCGGCAATCGTGATGTCGAGCAGTTCTTCACCCGTGCGATCGGCATAATGCTCTTTAATTAGGCGGCGGGTAGCCTCTGCATGCTGCAACCACTCATAGACGAGCGGCAATTCTTCGCGCAATTCTTCTATTTTCAGCAGCCCCTTCATAGCGCCGCAGTGCGAATGTCCACAGACAATAATTTGCCGAATCCCCAGTGCCTGCACCGCATATTCTATGCTTGCCCCTTCTCCGCCGTTAGTTGCCCCAAAGGGAGGAATTAAATTACCCGCATTACGGATGACAAAAATTTCTCCCAGTTTGGCCTGGGTAATCATAGCTGGATCTACCCGCGAGTCAGAACAGGTAATAAACAAAACGCGGGGATTCTGTCCTCGGGCAAGCTGCTCAAACAAGTCTTGATTGCTACAAAAATATTCTGACTTAAACCGCCGCAGCCCTTTGAGTAACTTCTTCATCGTCCCGGTTCCTTATCTCCAGTTCCTTCTCTTGCAGCTATGAAGCGCTAAGTATTACGCTTTGAAGCGCATGTGGTGAAGCGTATATTTAGGAAATGTATCACGCCATCGCACCAGTCGCACTCCTTCATCCCTCATCCTTCATCCTTTCCCACATTCCCTCATACGCCCGCTCCATCTCCCGCGTAAACTGACGGGCATTCCACAGCGGTGACGTTTGCCGAGATTGCAGCAGTTTCCAATGAATCTGTTGGCGTAGGGTAGCATCTTGCCCCAGTCGTACACCCCAGGCGATGTATTCTTCGGCTGTGTGGGCAATGCCTTCGCTAATCCCAGCATTACGCAGCATGGTGTAGCTATTGCGGCTGGCAAACTGTTGCCCAACGCGGGTAACAAGGGGAATGCCCATCCAGAGTGTTTCTAAAGTGGTTGTGGCACCGTTGTAGGGAAACGTATCAAGCACCACGTCTGCGATGCCTAAATTGGCACGATGGGTCAGTTCGTGATCATCTCGCGGCAAAAACCGGAGGCGATCGCCCCCTACCCCTTCTTCTTCTGCCAATTGCGTAAATAACGATTGAATGGCCTTAGCATCGCCCACACCCTTGACCAAAAAATAGCTATTGGGCACCTGCCGCAAAATTTTCATTTGTTGCCGAATCGTGTCTGGGTTGCGCTTGTAGGACACCTGGGCGCTGAAGTAAATTACCGCATCGGCTGGAATGTTCAACCGATCGCGGCGCAGGGTAGGTGTGCCCACCTCAAACCCATCTACGGCAATGTAGGTTTGTGGCAGTCGCCAAATGGTTTCTGCGTAATAGTCGTCGGCATCGTCGGGTAATACGTACGGATCGGCAATGAAATAGTCGATCGCGGGCAGCCCAGTAGCATCTAGCCCCAGCCAAGTGACCTGTACAGGAGCGGGTTTGAGCGCCATCACCCCACAGGTCAAATCAGACGTAATGCTGTCTAAATCCACCAAAATGTCAATTTCTGATTCTCGAATGCTCTGGGCAACTCCAAGAATGTCGCCTTCGATGCCGTAGGCACTGGTGGCTTTGTCGGCAAACCACTGCCGGGTAAACCCATCCACGCGCACCTGTTGGTTAAACAGGGCATGGACTTCAAAGCGATCGCGATCGTAATGGTGAAACAGCCAACGGCTCAGCCAGCCTACGGAATGCATTCGCATACACCGAGACAGGTAGCCAATGCGGATTTTTTGGCGCTGGGGCGATCGCACCAACGGGTGTTGGGGATAGGGGCGATAATCGTCTACATGGTTTGCTACAAACGCGTGCAGATCAGCCTGGTAAAGACTTGACACCTGGTTTTGCAGCGATCGCGTTTCCCTGGCACGATCGTCAATGTAGGGGTAGAAAAACAGCGGTGTGCAAATAGCCGACGCATCTAGAAACGTATTGCCTGTAATTTTATACTCCACCAAAAGGGTTTGCTGTAGCGCGGTCAGCCGATCAAGCGTGGCGATCGCCTCCTGCCAATACCCGCCCCGTGTCATCAGCCCCCGCAATCGCACCGCCGTCCCAAATACTCGCTGAACGATGGTTTGGCACTCTGCTAAGTACTGATCGATAACCACCAGCCCCTCATCGTACCGCTCAGTGTCTTGGTAATAGCCAGCCAAGCGCAGCAGCGTTTCTGAGTCATGGCTGTCGATGGCTAAGCACAGTTCTGTGTAGCGAATAGCTAGGGGCGTGTTAGATAGCGTAGTCGCCAACCGCTTGGCACTTTCTAGTAGGGGCGCAATCCATCGCTGGGGTGCTGGGGAGCGGGGTACAAACGCCGTCACCAGATCTGCTACAGCTAGCTCTTCTACGGCCACATCTAGCAACTGATGAATCAGCGGCTCTAGCGGTTCAGCGTCATCGTTGCTCAGCGGCGCTGTCTCAATCTGCTCGATCCACTCAATTAAACCTGATTCCCTTAGCTCAGCCCCGCTAAATTGTTCCAGTTCAATCGATAGCCGTAGCCCTTCTATTAGATTTGTGATATTCGCTGGGTCTATTTCTCGAATATGCTGACGAATTGCCCAGGCAGTTTTGGGGTGTTCTGTTGTTTGCTGCCGCACGGCTTCTGTGGTGAGAATGTGCAGTAAATCAGTCGTCCACTGCTCTATGGTTTCGTCATCCCCTTCTGACATGGCCAGTGTCCAGGTCAGTTGTGCTTCAGCTTCGTGCCCTTGCAGTAGCCGCGCTAAACCCAAATACCAATAGTGAGTAACGGTGTCTGGCTCTTGCTCCGTTAGCTGTTCAAACAATACCGTCGCCGCCGCGTACTCGTGTTGCTGCAAGCACTCTAGCGCTTGCTGTTGCAAATCGCTCTGAGCTAACGGTGCGTGGATGGTTTGCGGTTCATTCATGATGGGGACGGGGGGTGAGAGGCCAACAAGCTGACATCCGTTAGACTTCCCTGTTTGAGGGCGTGAATTGTGCTCCGGTTAAAGGGGTTGGTTACGGGTGGGGTCGCCGAGTTGGGCTTCGTAGAGCTTGACGCGATCGCTGGGTTGCAGTTCTGGGGGAATGGGGAGAGCTGCGCCCCATTGGGTGACTAGGGTTTGCAGCAGTTTGTCTTGGTAGGTATGTAGAGTGGACAGGCTACCCGTGCCGATGTCGATAATGGTAAACCAGACCAGTCCCTGATCGCGGGTGGGAAGCACTCCGGCTAGAGAGCTGACTTCGTTGAGTGTCCCTGTTTTTACAGCCGCACCAGGAATGATCTGTCTATCGCCCAGGGTGCCCCGTTCGCGGCCTACCACCGGAAAGAGGTCGGCAACGCTGAGCTGTTGCGATCGCAGTGTGGTTTGAATGGTGATCAACATAGTGGCGATCGCCCTAGGAGAGATGCGGTTTTCTATACCTAGCCCAGAGCCGTTGATCAATTGAACCTCAGCAGGATCAACCTGGGCAGCGACGGCAGCTTTACGGGCAACAGCGGCTCCGCCGCCCAACTGTTGCGCTACGGAATCGGCAATAAAATTATTGCTGAAGATATTCATGGCCTTGAGAATTTGCACCAGCGGCAAAGAGCGATGTCGCATCACGGGCACAAAGCCGGGGGACTGAGAAACGGCCTCGACAGCCCCTTCGATTAAGACGCTAGGTTGACGGGTTCCGGGGGGCAGTTGGGCGTACTGGGTAGCAACTTCATCCGTCCATAGGTTTGTGTTTAGTCCCTGTTTAAGCAGTTCGCCAGCCGTTTGTGGGTCGCCTTTAAAGTTCATGGCAAAGTTGCCCACAATGATCAGCTTTCCAGTGATTCGCTCGATACCCCGCTGGTTCAGGGCGTTACCCAGGGCGATCGCCTCTTCCCAGACGAATAGCGGATCGCCCCCACCTTGTACCACCAAGTCTCCTCGCACCACGCCGCCCTGAAGGGTGCCAGCAACGCCCACTACGGTGTCAAATTGGCGATCGAGTCCCCACGTCGCCAACGCCGCCAGGGTGGTGGGAATTTTGGTCAATGATGCAGCAGGAATCGGGACGCTGCCCTGGTGTTCGGCCAGGATTTGATTGCCCGATTGAATCCAAACGCCTTGCTCGGCAGCGGGCATCCCCACTGCTGCCAAGTCTGCCAAATGTTGCTGAATTGCGTCAGTAGCAGTAGGGTCAGAAATTATCTCGGCAGGGGCGACCGCCATTAACCAATCAGAGTTGAGCCAACTTGCCCAGTCTATCGAGCGAACCAGCAGTACTTCTGCCCTGACTGATTCTGCCCTGGCTGATTCTGCCCTGGCTGATTCTGCCCTGGCTGATACTACCAGTAACGTCATCAATAGGCTCCCTGTTAGACCTACCGTTAGACCTACCGTTAGACCTAAAGTAGTGAACAAATTTCGCACGCTAGACTACCCTCATAACTCTTTCACCCTGTGGCACTCCCGCAATTCAGAGTGTGCCACACCATTTCCCTTCTGTGTCAGGATCAAGCTAGACCGCTGACGTAGATTGTTTGGGAACGGTAGCAAAGCCCCATTTCACATAATCCAAGAAATAACGTAGATGGGCGTAATTAAATATAAAACCTTAAAAGTCTGCACCGCCCGCGCAGCGGGCGGTGCAGACTTTTAGAATCTTGTTTTTAATTAGGTTGAACTACTTAGGATTATGGATTTAATAAGATCGGGAATTTGATTGCTGGTAGGGGCGAACGGCCGTTCGCCCCTACAGAAGAATGGCGGAGTTATTTAATTCTCATTCCTTATCAGAGTGCTGGGGTAAAACGATGGCTAAATCTGACTCAAGTCTGGTGCTGCGACAGATCCCAATTGGGGTGGGGATTTTAGCTGGGTCGCTCTTGCTAATTAATCGATTGTGGACACCAGAACTCACCGAATCACAGGCGCGCTCCGATGCGCTGGGGGTGATTATCAGCGCTGTGTTAATCCTAATTGGCCTATTGT
>JBBQFG010000173.1:0-11421 GCA_038321765.1 Elainellales cyanobacterium | reverse complement strand
CCCCCCCCACTTCCAAAAAAAGATTAGGTTTTATTTTGTACGCAATTCTAAGTGAATAGCTTTAAGAGGCCCACCCATTCTGAACTGGGAGACGGTGGGCTAGCCCACCGCTTCTAACGTTCCCTTCGCTGGCGGTTCCACCTCTGGTTCACGGAGCTGACTGTGTACCGTCACTAGAGTTTCTGCAAGTTGGCTCAGGCGAGTTTCTAAGTAGTTTTTGCGCTCTACCAGTTGCCGCATTTTTTGGCAGCGGGCGATCGCCAAACTGACTTGAGGCACCTGCTCGGCAGGACAGGGGAAAGACCAAACCTGCCCATCTGCATCCAGTCCACATAGCCAATACCCAGCTTTGGGTATGTCGGTGATAGGTTGGGGCTGGTGATTTTTACAGAGGTCGCGCACATAGTCGAGCAATTGATTAATCTCGGTATGACGCAGGGGGTTGGCTTCTAGGGGCGGATCAGCGTGTGACCGAGATTCTAGCCAGCCATCTACAATTGCTCCCTCCATGTGAAGCTCCTGAATCGTCAGCAAAATTCGCTGCAATTCTTTTTGCCATCCGGCTACGGTGCTTTCGATTTCTCGCAACAGCCCCAGTGCCAGAGCTGGGTCTGTTGCATGACGAGGGTGGCTCAGGTGAGGTAGCTCAAAGCGTGAGGGGATGGGAGGTGAAGAAGTTGCTTGCTTTGTGGGCTTTGCGGGTCGCGGAGCACCGCCAGCGTCGGAGTGGCTTGCCTCAGGGTTGTGGCGGTTAAGCTGAGTCAGCGTTGCCTCAATACGTTGCAGTCCCGATTTCATATAGGTTTAGATACGTTAATTAGATGAAGTAATGTAGCAAACAAAAATAACTGAGAGTGTCCAATTGCCAATCATTCTAGCCGTTTGTATTTGATCAAGCACAGGATTATTGCATAGACAGACCTAGCTTAATAGCTCAGTAGCTTCGCCAAGATGGTCGCAGTATTTAATAGGACTTACGCAGTTGAATGAATTTGCGGGCGCTCCGCGCCCGCAAATTCATTCAACTTTCTTGGTTTTTCGTGTGAGGTGCGTAAGTCTATTTAAGTAGATAACCGCAATAAGTATTTATAGATAACCGCAATAAGTATTAGACTGCTTGCGTGAATGCTTCTTCGTGAGTGTGAATCGTTCCCCGGCGAAGCCGGGAAACGATTCACGCAAGAGGTTTAATGGAGAAAACATGGGTGTGGTGTTAGTAACAGGGCCAACCCGCTCTGGCAAAAGTGAGTGGGCAGAGACTTTGGCAGCGCGATCGCACAAGTCAGTTATCTACGTGGCAACCGCACAGGACTATGCCGACGACCCAGAGTGGCAAGCTCGAATTAGCCGCCATCAACAGCGGCGATCGCCCCAGTGGGAAACCCGCAGCGTTCCGTTAGAGTTGGCCGCTACGCTCTACGCTGCTACTAGCAGTGAATGTCTCCTAGTTGATGCCTTGGGCACTTGGCTCACCAACGGGCTAGAGCAGAACGAGGCCGTGTGGGAAACCCAGGTAGTGAACTTGTTAGCCAGCCTTAACGCCGCTAAAAGTGACGTTATTTTAGTGGCAGAGGAGGTGGGCTGGGGTGTGGTGCCTGCTTACCCCCTCGGTCGGCTGTTTCGCGATCGCCTAGGAAATTTGACCCGTCGTGTCGGGGCGATCGCTGATGTCGTCTATTTGGTAACGGCAGGATACGTGCTCAACTTGAGCGAAATGGGAACGCCCTTATCTAACCGCCAAGAGCCTTGAGAATGCAAGGCTGATAAGGAATACGTAGGTGGGCGTAATAAAACATAAAACCCTAAACGTCTGGGCCGCCCGCTACGCGGGCGGCACAGACTTTTAGAATCTTGTTTTTATTTAAGTTGAACTACTTAGAAACTCGTCCGCACCTGCAAAATCTTCAGACGAAATCTTCAGCCATAGGCCGTAGGCTCCAGAAAATCTACTAGAGTGATGTTTGGGGATTTTGTACACTTAAATCTTTAATTCCCCAAATCTTAATGCCTTTCGGTTAAAAGCTGGGTGGGATGCGCTGCATCCCGCCAGGTTCCGGTTACGGTCAGCCGAGAGATATTGCCCTACATTCCTACTTCTGAGGTCGCTGATGTCCTTTATCCGCGAGTTGCACCGCCAACTTATCTGCAAAGAGCGTTCTGCTGTAGAGATTGCTGAAGAATCGCTAGAACGGGTTCAAGCTCTAGAGCCAAAGCTCCACAGCTTTTTGTGCATCACGGCAGATCGGGCCATGGAGCAGGCAAGGCAGGTAGATGCCCAAATTGCATCGGGTGAGCCGATCTGCATGTTGGCGGGCATTCCGTTTGGGATTAAAGACAATATGTGTACCAAGGGTATCCCGACTACCTGCGCCTCTAAAATTTTGCAGACCTTTGTTCCGCCCTATGAGTCAACCGTGACACAGCGCCTGTGGGATGCGGGAGCGGTCGTGGTGGGGAAGACCAATCTAGATGAATTTGCGATGGGTGGCTCTACAGAGCGGTCAGCCTATCAAATTACTACCAACCCGTGGGATTTGGAGCGGGTGCCGGGAGGATCGTCGGGCGGTTCGGCAGCGGCGGTAGCTGGGGGGCAAGTGCCTGTTTCGCTAGGGTCAGATACAGGGGGGTCGATTCGCCAACCTGCGTCGTTTTGCGGCGTGGTTGGCCTGAAGCCGACCTACGGGCTGGTGTCTCGCTATGGATTGGTGGCGTTTGCGTCGTCACTTGATCAGATTGGGCCATTGGGGCGATCGGTAGAGGATGTGGCGATCGTGCTCAAGGCGATCGCGGGTCATGACCCAATGGACTCTACCAGCCTAAAGGTCAACATTCCCAATTACGTCGATACCCTCAAACCTGATCTCAAGCCTAGAAGCCGTCTCCGCATCGGCGTGATTCAGGAAACCTTTGGGGAAGGGGTAGACCCGCAGGTCGAGGCGGCTGTTAAAGCAGCCCTGCAAACTCTACAGGATTTGGGTGCCGAAATTCACGTTATTTCCTGCCCCCGTTTTCGGTACGGTGTGGCCGCTTATTATGTGATCGCCCCGTCGGAAGCCTCTGCAAACCTGGCTCGTTACGACGGTGTTAAGTACGGCTACCGAACAGGTCAATCTGACAACCTCCTGAACATGTATACCCAAACCAGGGCTGAGGGGTTTGGGCCTGAAGTAAAGCGGCGCATCATGATTGGCACTTACACGCTGTCTGCGGGGTACTACGATGCCTACTACCTTAAGGCGCAAAAGGTGCGAACGCTGATTAAGCAAGACTTTGAGCAGGCGTTTGCGAAGGTTGACTTGTTGATCTGCCCGACTTCTCCGACAACAGCCTTTAAGATCGGTGAAAAAACAGATGATCCGCTCAGCATGTATCTGCTGGATTTAATGACGATTCCGGCGAACCTGGCTGGGTTGCCTGCGATCAGCTTGCCCTGTGGGTTTGACCAACAAGGGCTGCCGATTGGAGTGCAGATGATTGCCAATGTGTTGCGGGAAGATTTGCTGCTCAATGTGGCCTATACCTATGAACAAGCAACCGAGTGGCACAAGCGATCGCCCAATCTAGTCGGTTAAATAATCATGCCAAGGTAAATAGGGGTGGGTGTGGAGATTCAAGAGCGCGACATTCAAGTGAATGGATTGACGTGGTTTTGCCGAGAGGCAGTGCCAAACAATCCGTCGAGTCAGCCGCCTGTGGTACTACTGCATGGAATGCCAGCCTTGAGCTATAGCTGGCGAGCCGTCATGTCCACCCTCTCAGGCCAAGGGTTACGGGCGATCGCCCCCGACTGGATTGGGTTTGGCCGTTCGGCAAAGCCCGGTCGCCGCGAGTTTGCCTATACTCCCGATGTGTATGTAGAAGCGCTGGAGGGATTACTGGAGGCGCTTGAGTGCGATCGCATCTCGCTAGTTGTGCAGGGATTTATTGGCTCTGTAGGGTTGCAATACGCCCTGCGCCACCGCGATCGGATCGAACGCCTCGCCATTTTTAACGCACCGCTCACCTCAGCCGCCAAGCTGCCCTGGAAAATGAAGCAATTGGGTATACCGCTAGCTGGTGAAATGTTAACGCAAGATCCGCTATTGGTCGATCGCACTCTCGAAGGGGGTGGCGGCTACGTCGTCAGCGACGACGACTTAGACGTGTATCGCCGTCCGTTCCTTAAAAGCTCCGATGCCGGACGCGCCCTGTTTGCAGTAGTGCAAAACTTGCAGTTGGCTCAGGCAACCGCCGAAATTCAAGCTGGCTTTCAAGACTGGCCGTCGCCTATTTTAGTTGGCTGGGGTATGCGCGATCGCTGGCTGCCGTTTAGCGTGGCTGAGGCGTTTGCTAAATCCACCCCTAACGTTGAATTGGTGCAGATTCCTGAGGTTGGCCACTATCCTCAAATTGACTGGCCAGATAAGGTCAATGACGTGTTGATGCCATTTTTACGGCGACAGGCGCTACCGCTGTAAATCTCTGGGTGGTGTAAGTAAGGCGCACCTAATGCTCTGCTCACACATAACCCAGAGGTATCACCTACTATGGGTACTTGGGGGTTAATAGGGCTGAACCAATTTCAGACTGCGTGATTCGCTGAGGCGATCGCCCCCGTCCCACCGCACCCAGGGTTAACCCGATGGCGCTCGATCGCTTTGGTCGCAACATCAACTATCTTCGGATCTCCCTTACAGATCGCTGCAACCTGCGCTGCGTTTACTGTATGCCGACCGATATGACCTTTCGACCCAAAGCCGATTTGCTGCAAGACCACGAACTTTTTCAACTGCTGCCAATCTTTGCAGAGCAATTGGGCTTTCATAAATTTCGGCTGACGGGCGGTGAACCCACCCTGCGGGAAAATATCGTCGATATCGTTCGGTTTATTGCCGATATGCCTGCCACCTCTGCCGTAGCCATGACCACAAATGGCATTTTGCTAAAACAACTGGCCGATCCGCTCACGGCTGCTGGCTTGCACCGCGTCAACATCAGCATTGACACACTCAACCCAGACAAATTTAAGCAGATTACCCGGTGGGGCAATCTCGACGAGGTGTGGGCTGGCATTGAGGCCGCAGAACTGGCTGGGCTGGGAGTAAAATTAAACGCTGTAGTGGTGCGAGGTTTCAACGATCAAGACGATGTCGTTGACCTGGCACGCCTGACCTACGACCATCCCTGGCAGGTGCGATTTATTGAGATGATGCCCTTTGGCGATGTAGCAGAGTTTCAGCAGGCTAAAACCGTCAGCGAAGATGAGTTACTCTCTCTAATTGGCCACCACCTGGCTCCGCCCGTGCTGCTTAACCAGGGTGAACTAGACGGTGAAGCCCGCCTCTACCAGATGCCAGGGGCGATCGGCACTTTGGGATTTATCAGCTCTGTCACTAAACCCTTTTGCGCTGGCTGCAACCGGGCGCGACTGACAGCAGACGGTCGCTTACGTCTGTGCCTGCTGCGAGACCAAGAACTCGACGTACTCACGCCCCTGCGCCAAGGTGCCACGTCAGACGACCTGAAAGCGCTACTCGAAGCAAGCATTTGGCACAAGCCCTGGGGACATGGCCTTGCAGACCAGGTGGTGCCCATGAATCGAGTCATGTCAGAAATTGGCGGCTAGCAGCTTAGGTAGACCTTACGCCATCAATACCGATGGTGAACTTACCAGTGAAACCCCTGCCACATTTCGAGTCGTTCCCAAAGCATTAGCCGTTCTGACACCAGGGGAAGGATGAAAAATGTTCAGGCGCGAACATCTTTCATCCTTTCCTTACGGTTTTCCTCAAATCCCCGATTCCCTATCCTCTTGCTTCTTCAGCAACAATAGAAGTAGTCCGATTAGACCCTCGTTGCTTTCCCTCCCTTGACCCAACCACCTTCAAGCGAACCCTCTCAGACGCGCAATCCCTATGCTGGTTTAATTCCGGTGGGGTTGCAGGATGCCCATTTTCAGCGGGCGCGGGCTAGCCTACGGCAGGCGGTGAGTCGATACTCGCAAAAAGTGCGATCGCCTCGACGACAGGCTTCGGACGTGGAATTGCAGGCATCGCTGAAAACGGATCTAGATCAGCTTAACGGGGCGCTGGATAAGCTAAGCTGCAATCTGCTGAGGGTGGCAGTATTTGGCTTGGTGAGCCGGGGCAAATCGGCGGTGATTAACGCGCTAATCGGCCAAAGGCTGCTGCCGACTGGGCCACTCAACGGCGTGACACAGTATCCCCGGTCGGTCTACTGGGCACAGGCAGAGGGCGACGTGCGGGTTGAGCTAATTGACACGCCGGGTCTAGATGAGGTGGGTGGTCAGACGCGGGCAGAGATGGCGCGGGATGTGGCCAGTCAGGCTGACTTGATTTTGTTTGTGATTGCAGGCGACTTGACGCGAACCGAGTATTTGGCGCTGGCGGAACTGCAAGAGGCTCACAAGCCCATACTGCTGGTGTTCAATAAATCGGACTTGTATCCCAATCACGATCGCCGAGCGATTTATCAAAAGCTGCAAGCCCTGTTTGCAGAAGGGGGCGGGGTTCGATCTAGTTACACTGACCCTAGCCGTCCGTTTTTACTGCCAGACGATATTCTGCTGGTGTCGGCACAGCCCGCGCCGCTACAGGTGCGGGTGGAGTGGGAAGACGGCACAGTGAGCCACGAGTGGGAAGCGCCACCCCCCCAAATTGATCAACTGCGCCAAAAGCTGCTGGGGATTATTCGCCATGAGGGGAAATCCTTGCTGGCGTTGAATGCTCTGCGGCAGGCGCGCGAAACTGAGCAGGGGATCGCCCGTAAAGCGGTTAAGCTTAACCAAACTCAGGCCGATGAGCTGATTTGGCAATACGCTAAGTGGAAGGCGATCGCCGTTGCCATTAACCCAGTTGCCGTGCTCGACTTGCTCGGCGGTGCTGTCACCGACTTGCTAATGATCCGCGCTCTGGCACGGCTGTATGGGTTGCCTATGACCAGTTATGAGGCAGGTAAGCTGCTGCAAAGTATTCTGTGGAGTTCGGGCGGGTTACTGCTGGGTGAACTCGGCAGCGGTTTGCTGCTAGGAGTGGGCAAAAGCGCCTCGGCAGTCGCGTCTACCTTCGATGGTGTCAGCGGCGTGATGGCCTATGGCAGTGCGGCGATCGCCCAGTCCACCCTGGCGGGCTATGGTTCCTACCGCGTGGGCAAAGCCGCCCAAATCTATCTGGAACGCGGCTGCACCTGGGGCGAAGAAGGGGCAAACACCGTCATTCAAGACATTTTAGGGCAAGTGGATAAAGACACTGTGATGTATCGGCTACGTCGCGAGTTGGGACAGTAGTTAGAGCGGTAGGATGAAGGATATTTGGCAAAGCCGAACATCCTACTGCTCTCTTTTCATGGACTACTCTGCGGCGATCGCGGCTCTCCAACGTGCCGACTCTATTTTAGGTGCCACCATTGACCAGGTAGGAGACTGCACTCTGCATCAGCAGCAAAATACGGGCGATTTGCTTTACTCCCTGACGGAATCCATTATTTACCAACAGCTTTCGGGCAAGGCGGCGGGTGCGATCCATCGGCGGTTTCTTCAGCTTTATCCCGACGCGGGTCGCCCTAGCGCTGTCGAAATCTTGGCTACGCCCGACGAGGTGCTGCGCGGCGCGGGGCTGTCGCGGGGCAAAGCGCTCTACATCAAAGATTTAGCGCAAAAGATATTGGACGGGTTGCCCTCCCTAGACGATCTGGAATCGCAAGACGACGCGACCATTATCAAAACCCTGACCCAGGTAAAAGGAATTGGCCCTTGGACAGCCCAAATGCTGCTAATTTTTAGGATGCACCGCTGGGACGTTTTGCCCGTAGACGATCTGGGTATTCGCTCTGGCATTCGTCGCGTCTATGGGTTGACTGAGCTGCCCGACAAAAAAACCGTGCTAAAACTTGGCGAACCCTGGACACCCTACCGCACGATCGCCTCTTGGTACCTCTGGCGTAGTCTAGAACTTCCCCTAGTCGAGCGGCTTAACGGTTGATGTTTCAGGCGCACCCGCCCGAAAAACAACCCAGCTTCTAATTTTTTTCATGTTCTGCTATTTTTTTCTCCATGTTTTGCCTCAATCCCAGTTGTCCAAAGCCGACCAACCCAGACGGGGCAAAATTTTGTCAAACCTGCGGTGTACGGTTGCGGTTGGGCGATCGCTACTACGCCTATCAGCCGCTAGGTGGGGGCAACACCAGCCGCACGTTTTTGGGACTCGACGGGCACCAGATCGTAGATGCGCGCTGCATCATCAAGCGGTTTGTGAATGACAAAGGCGAGGAGCGATTTCGTCAGGAAGCAGCACGGTTAGACGAGGTGAGCCGCCATCCGCAGATCCCCGATTTGTACGCCTACTTTGAACGCGATCGCGCCCAATACCTGGTGCAAGAATTTGTCGAAGGGCGCAACCTGCTGCAAAAACTAGCGCAAAGTGGCACCTTTGATTCAGCCCAAATTCGTGCCCTACTGCTAGATATCCTGCCCCTGCTGCAATTTCTGCATGATCATCAAATCGTGCATCGTGACATTAAGCCAACGAATTTGATCCGGGCTGTGTCGCGGCGAGTCTCGTTCCCCAGCGGATCGGCGCACCCGTCTCTAATGCTGGTAGACTTTGGCGCGGCTAAACGGCTAACGGAGTCAGCGCAGGCAAAACCGGGGACACTGATGGGCAGCGCCGAATATGCGGCTCCAGAACAGCTCATGGGGCAGGCAACGTTTGCTAGCGATCTGTACAGTTTGGGAGTTACCTGCATTCATCTATTGACGGGGCTGAGTCCGTTTGAGCTGTTTGATGGGGCGGCGGGGGTGTGGCGCTGGCGGTTGGTAGCAGGAGCCGTAGACAATCGCCTCGCTCAAATTTTGGATCGACTATTGGCTACGAGCTTGAGCGATCGCTACCCCACGGCAGCAGCGGTATTGCAAGACTTGGGAGTAACGAGCACACCCGATTCACCGCCCCCTATTCGGGCTTCAGTCCTACGCTCTGGCCTGGTCGCCAAAGTTGCCGAAACGCAGCAGTGGAACTGTGTAACAACGGTGGAAACGGGGCTAGAGATGGGCGCGATCGCCTTCTCTGCTGACGGCAAAACAGTAGCAGTAGCCAGCCCCGATTGCTTGGTCAGGCGATTGGCGCTGGAAGACGGCACCGTGCGGTGGCAGTCTGAGCCGCAGCCCGGAGTAGTAACGGCGATCGCCATTAGTCCCGATGGGGAAACAATTGTGACGGGCGGCAGCGATCGCACGATTCAGCGCTGGCACGGTCAGGACGGCGCGCTTTTACAGCCATTTGTGGGACATACCGAGGCTGTGACTGCTCTCGCCTTCGACCCCTACGGCACAACGCTCTACAGCGGCAGTCGCGATCGCACTATTCGAGTGTGGGATCTCCAGACGGGCAAGACTACAACCACGCTCACAGGGCACAAGGGCAGTGTGGAGGCGCTGGCAGTGGATGGCGATCGCCATACTCTAGTCAGCGGCAGTAAGGAGGGCGCGGTCAAAATTTGGCATACGGGCACCCGCGAACTGCTGCGAACCCTGTCGGGACATGCCGCTGCCGTTAGTGCCGTTGCCCTCACGCCCGACCATCAAACGGTGATCAGCGGCAGTTGGGATATGAGCCTTAAACTGCGCCACGTACACGCTGGCGGATTGCGCTACAACCTGGTGGGGCACCTGTTGCCCATTACGGCGATCGCCCTTCACCTCAATGGGGAAACCCTTGCCACCGCTAGCCACGATGCCACGGTTAAACTATGGAGCCTGACGCAGGGCAAACTGCTGAGTACACTATCGGGACATACCGCCGCCGTCGAAGCGGTAGCATTTTTGGACAGTGACCAAGTGGTGAGTGGCGATCGCGCTGGCACCATCAAAATCTGGCAGCAGGTTTAGGGAGTTGGCCAAGAGTTGCCGTTGATTATTGGTTAGACCTCGGAGGTTTTAGAAAACCTCCGAGGTCTTCTCGCCCGGTTCGGATTTGGGGGCGATCGCATTGTGGAGATGGCGATCGCCCCTAACTTCCCAGACTTAGACCTCGGAGGTTTCTAAAACCTCCGAGGTCTTAGAGACCATAGGCTTTTTCAAATGTTTCCTCAGAAGCTTAAAAAATCGAGGCGCTGTGCGCCAAAAAGAGTAAGAGGGTAAAAGAGATAAAGAGTTACTTAAGAGTCCTGGGGGAACTACAGACAATGCGAAAACCAATGAAGTAGATGGCTTCGCGCGGGAAGCTGCTGTAGCGACAGGCAGAACGGCAATTCACCGGATAGTTGAACCAAGAACCGCCGCGTCTCACCCTCGTAGCATCCTCTTTAGCATTTTTATCAATCCAGGCACTTCCATCCGTAGGTGCTCCTTGATAGCTACTGTGCCAGTGGTCTAGACACCACTCCCAAACATTGCCGTGCATGTCATAAAGCCCAAAGGCATTGGGAGGAAAACTACCAACATCCGTAGTTTTTTGGCGATACTCCCCCTTTTCACCAGACCCATAAATCTGGTTACCGTCATAGTTTGCCTGATCTGTAGAGATCGTGTCTCCAAAGTAAAAAGGCGTAGTCGTTCCAGCACGGCAGGCATATTCCCACTCTGCTTCGCTAGGCAATCGAAATTGTCGATTCGCCTTTGCCGACAATTTCTGACAAAACTCTACTGCATCATTCCAAGAAACCTCTTCAACAGGTCGATTAGCTCCTTTGAAGCGGGATGGATTACCACCTATAACAGCTTCGTACTGCGCTTGTGTCACCACAAATTTGCTCATCCAGAAGGGGGCAATCGTAACCTGGTGGCGGGGACGTTCAAGAGCTATTCCTTCACCATCGGGCGATCCCATCCAAAATGTTCCCCCTGGAATTGCCACCATCTCTAGCTGCACTCCATTCCCCAGATCTACTGCAAACGATCGCCCCTCACCCTCCTCCACAGAGGAATGAGTCAAGCTCCCCTCTGCAATTTGCCTCCCAAGCGCTTCCAACAAGGGAGCAAATGCAGATTGCTCCTCAGTCGCTTCCCAAAGGGAATCAATCTCGTCCTCCTCGGCAAGAGGATTCTGGGCGATCGCCTCTTTACTTCCCGATCGCCCACCCCCACTTTCAACCACGGGCGGAATCACAAGCGGTAGGCGCTCATCTAAAATGCGTTGAATCTGGTTATAAAGCTTGAGCAGTTCCATATCTCGCCCCATCGAAGCGGCGATCGCCCGAATGCATAGCTGCTGTGCCAGATGAGGGTTTTTGTCTACAAAGGCCAGCCGATAAGCATCGGTTTTGAGCAGCGCAACATCGGCCAGAGTGGCGTACTGGGGCAGCAAAATAAAGTGGAGTTTTTCGGTGGGGTCGGTGCTAATGCGCGGAGTTTGGCTAGGGGTTTTACCGAAATGACGGCAAAGATCGGGGATGCGGTAGCGCAGGTATTGGCTGAGCCGTTCAACG
>JBBQFG010000172.1:0-11452 GCA_038321765.1 Elainellales cyanobacterium | reverse complement strand
ACTAGTTTCAGAGATAAATGTTGGCCAGATCCTCAAAGCACTTCTCTAAGACTTACGCAGTTGAGTGAATTAGCGGGCGCTCCGCGCGGCACTTCCAAACAAAGATTACAGGTCAATTAATTTGCAATCCTTAGCATCATAGAAACCACAACTTGAACATCTGTGGGTAGTGGTATTGAGATAAGGATTTTTTGATGGGCGGGCTTCGCCCGCCCATCAAAAAATCCTTACTAGTTTAGGACTACCCATCTGTGCAGAGTTAAAGGATATGTGCGTCTACTTCAATTTCTACCAACATGTCTGGCGTGGCTAGTCTGCTCACTTCTACAAGTGTATTAGCAGGCCGAATTGCGTCAAAAAACTCGCTGTGGGCTTTTGTTACCTGTTCCCAGTCATTCATATTGGTAATGTAGACACGCGTTCGCACCACATCGGTTAAACTAGCTCCCAACCCGTTAAGGGCTGCTTCAATTTTTTGAAAGACGTATACAGATTGCCCGTATAGATCACCAGGGTGTTGAATTTGTCCCGTTGCATCGCTGGCAGTTGTGCCTGATACGTAGACCAATGCCCCCACTCTCACAGCGCGCGAGTATCCAGCGATCGCCTCCCACGGCGTTCCAGTCGAAAGTTGCTGCCGCTCCATGCCGTCGCTGTTGACCCCCAAATGTAGATTGTATTGATAGTACTAGTTTCAGAGATAAATGTTGGCCAGATCCTCAAAGCACTTCTCTAAGACTTACGCAGTTGAGTGAATTAGCGGGCGCTCCGCGCCCGCTAATTCACTCAACTCTTTTGATTTTTCATTTGGGATGCGTAAGTCCTATTCTCTAATGGGTGTCTACTGTAATGGATGTGTTGAATATCCAAACGCCCATTTAGGTCAAGCAACTAAGCGTACTAGTGGTATCAAATGCTCTCAGCCTCTACGGAAGTTATCTACAACACTCACGACCCGTTTGATTTTTCTGTAATTTCACGGCTGACCCACTAGCTCAAAATCCCGCATTATGAAGGTGAGTACCCCACATCACCATTTTCGTCAATATCACCATGGATAGAAATAATAAAAATAGAGACGCAGTACGCTTGGGCTTAGTTATTGTAAGCTGCGGCGCTGTAGGAGTTATTTTAGGAGGCACCAACAGTCAGGCTGCGATGACCGACTGTTTGGCTGCAAAAACCGTTACCAACGAATGTCTGACACAAAATCCGCTTCAGAAACAAATAGAGGGCATGAGCTTGGGTCTGTTTGCTGGAGTGGGGGCTGCGGTTGGCGCTACCTGGCAGCAGCAGCAGAGCAAGAATTAGACCGGTTAACGCTACAGATGAAGATGCGTGAAAAGGCACCCCGTAAAGTGGGGTGCCTTTTCATCTGTAAACCTACAGAAACTTCTAGTCCTTTATAGCTGTAGCCAGCGCGGTTAGGACAAGGACATTTTTAGTGGCGCGCAAAGCACGCCACTAAAAATGTCCTAAATTAAAGTGGCTACGGCTATATTACAGCCCTAAGAGTCGGATGATGCTGGTCACGGGCGAGAGAAAAGTTCCCAATGCATCGGTCACTTGTATCAAACCAGAGCGGCTGACGATCACGGTGTCGTTGGGCGAGAGCGGCGGGTTTTCGGTGGCTCCTACTCCTGAGGCAAAGTCTACTTCGATACGACGACGAGACACCGTACCGTCAGGATTGAGCCGGATGAGCGAGACTGAGCCGCGCCGTGCCCGGTTATTAAAGCCTCCTGCCGCTAGAATTGCTTGGTTCAATGGCGTATTGGGAGGCAGTGCGATCGCCCCTGGACTTTCTACCTCGCCGACGACATTAATGGTCATTTGATCAGGCGAAAAGCTAGCAGAAGCCAGCCGAGTAATTTCTTGAGCCGTTAGCACGGTAGCAGTTGGAATAAAAACGGTGTCGCCTTCTTGAAGTGGCAGATCTTGTCGCAGATCGCCCGCTTGCAGCAGTTCCCAAAAATTGACTTTGACCGATTGGGTAGAACCCGACTGCGTAACGCGCCGTACCTCAATGTTGCGGATGTCTGCGGATTGGGTAATGCCACCTGCCTGCTGAATGGCTTGAGTGACGGTGGGCGCTTGGCTTTGACCCGCTTGCACGATTTCGAGGATGTGGGGGCCGGGACGGTTCACTTCTCCCACGATCGCCACTTGAATGGGTTTACCTTCAGCCGCAAAGGTGCTATTTCCCAGCAGGCGTGCCTCTTCTAGGCTGACGGCAGTAGCCGTAGGAATGAAGACGCTATCTCCATCTCGCAGGACGATATCTTGCTGCAAATCACCCTGGCGCAGCAGTTGCCACAGGTTTACGGTTAGCACCTGGGGTGCTCCTTGGGCTAACGAACGAGGGCGACGAATCTGCACCTGTCCCAAGTCTGCGGCGCGCGACACACCGCCCGCCTGTCGCAGCACTCCGGTCAAGCTTGCACCACCGCTGGTAGGAGAAATATTGTAGGTGCCAGGATTACCAATTTCTCCAGCGATCGCCACCGTAATGGGACGAGCCTCCAATAGCGTAATTGTCACAATTGGTCGCCGCACAACTGTGAGGTAACGCGTTGCAATCACCTGGGTAGCCTGAGCAATCGTCAATCCTCGCACCGACAGTCCACCAACCATTGGCAAGTTGAGTGTGCCATCTGCCAGCACTTGCACCTCACCGCTATATTCTGGGATGTTGAACAGATCGACCCGCAGGCGATCGCCCACGCCCAAAACATAGCCCTGATCAACCTGGGATGCTGCGCCAATCGGCAGCAGCGCAGAAGGGGTCTGGCCTAGAGTTGGAGGAGCGATCGCCAACCCCAACCCTAGCCCTACCGCCACACCCAAACCCCATCGAATTCTGCTACGGTGAGGCTGTTTGTTAGCGTCAAAAGTGGCCATGCGATATCTCCGCGATTCCAAACTGCTGCAACCGTTAAAATTTGCAGTAGCAAACGCCACTAATCAGGAAAGATAGACATGAAGATATTAAATTGATCTGTCACTGCCCTATCTTTTCTTTACCCAGCCCCCGATTCTCATGCCCGACACTCTTCCCCTCCTAATTCTGATTGACGGCCATTCCCTCGCCTTTCGGTCGTACTATGCCCATGCCAAAAATCGGGAGGGTGGCTTGCGAACCAAAACGGGGATTCCCACCAGTGTCTCGTTTGGGTTTATGAAGGCGCTGTTAGACACGATGGAGCAGGAGAAACCGGAGTATGTGGCGATCGCCTTTGACCCGGCAGAACCGACCTTTCGGCACGAAGCAGATGTCACCTACAAAGAGGGTAGACCTGATGTACCAGAGGACTTTTTGCCAGATTTGCTAAATTTGCGGGAGCTGTTGCTGTCGCTTAATCTGGCGATCTTCTCGGTGCCGGGATACGAGGCGGATGACGTGATTGGTACGCTGTGCCGCAAAGCCATGAGCGAGGGCTACCGGGTTAAGGTATTAACGGGCGATCGCGACATGTTCCAGCTCATCGACCCCGAAGAACGCACCAGCATTCTCTATCTCAGCACCACCTTCGGCAAAAGTACCCCGCCGCCCCGCGAATTCAAAACCGACCAGGTCAAAGACAAAATGGGCATTTTGCCCACTCAGGTGGTGGACTATAAAGCCCTGTGTGGCGATGCCTCCGACAACATCCCCGGTGTGAAAGGCATCGGCGACAAAACCGCCGTTACGTTGCTGAACACCTACGGCAATTTGCTCAACATCTACGACCATCTCGACGACATCAAAGGAGCCGTCCGCCAAAAGCTGGAAGCTGGAAAAGACTCGGCACTCCACTCTCAGTACCTGGCTCAAATTCATATGGACGTGCCTGTTGTCATTAACCTGGAAGCCTGCAAGCTGCGCGAATTTGACGATGAAACGGTAGTTCCCCTCCTGGAAAAGCTGGAGTTTCGCTCGTTTCTCAATCGCCTGCAAAAACTCCACGGTCAGTTTGGTGGCGAGCCAAACTCCACAACTGGAGCATCTACAGAACATGCTGCCCCTGCCCCCGCCCCCCGCATTTACGAATCTGAAGACCTCTGGTTCTTTAGCCCCGAAGATACGGCGACGTTTCAGCAATACACCCAGGCGGCGATCGCCCCCCAAATTATCGATACGCCTGCCAAGCTGACGGAGCTGATCGCCACCCTAGAAGCCTGCACCCATCCTGTTGCCTGGGACACCGAAACCACGTCTCTAGAACCTCGTGATGCCGATCTGGTTGGCATTGGCTGCTGCTGGGGCGATGGAGCCAGCGACGTTGCCTACATTCCTACCGGACACACGCAGGGTAACAATCTGGACAAAGCGACTGTGCTGAACGCACTGCGTCCTATTTTGGAAAGTGCCGCCTATCCCAAAGCGCTGCAAAATGCCAAATTCGACCGCCTGGTTTTGCGCTGTCAGGGGGTTGATATGGCGGGCGTGGTCTTCGACACCATGCTGGCCAGCTACGTGCTAAATCCAGAAGCGACCCACAACCTGGCTGAACTAGGTAGAAAATATCTCAACATTAACGCCCAAAGCTACGACCAACTAGTAGCCAAGGGCAAGACGATCGCCGATCTCGATATTTCCAGCGTGGCGGTTTACTGCGGTACAGATGCCTACACCGTCTTTTGTTTACTGCCGATATTCCAATCTGAACTGGCACAGGTGCCCAAGCTCAACACGCTTTTGTTGGACGTAGAGCAACCCCTAGAACCCGTACTGGCAGAAATGGAATTTACGGGTGTGCGGATTGATCAGGCCTATCTCAAAGAATTTTCCAGAACGCTGGAGATTGACCTAAGATCTCTCGAAGCCCGCGCCCATGAAGCCGCCGGGGAACCCTTCAACCTCGCTTCACCGAAGCAGCTCAGCGAATTGTTGTTTGAGAAATTAAAGCTGGATAAGCGCAAGTCTAAAAAGCGAGCGACGGGCTATTCTACCGATGCGGCTACGCTCGAAAAGCTTCAGGGTGATCACCCTGTGGTGGATTTTGTGCAGCAGCACCGCACCCTGTCGAAATTGAAATCGACCTATGTGGATGCGCTGCCTGCTCTGGTGCGCCCCGACACCCAGCGCGTCCATACGGACTTTAACCAGACAATTACCGCCACAGGTCGCCTCTCGTCGTCTAATCCCAACTTACAAAATATTCCCATTCGCACTGAGTTTAGCCGCCAGATTCGCAAAGGGTTTATTCCACAAGACGGCTGGCTGTTGGTTGCAGCCGACTATTCGCAAATTGAGCTGCGAATTTTGGCGCACTTGAGTGGCGAACCCATTTTGATCGATACCTATCGGCAGGGCGGCGATGTCCATACCGTTACGGCCAAACTGCTGTTTGAGAAAGATGTGGTTACATCCGACGAACGCCGCCTTGCTAAGACCATCAACTTTGGCGTGATTTACGGCATGGGTGCACAGCGGTTTGCCCGCGAGTCGGGCTACAGCACGGCGCAGGCAAAAACGTTTATTGAACGGTTTAACGATCGCTACTCTCAGGTGTTTGGCTACCTGCAACAGATGCAGCGGGAGGCGATCGCCCAGGGCTATGTGGAAACCATTCTCGGTCGTCGTCGCTACTTTAACTTTGCCAGTGAGAACTTGAAAGCGCTACGAGGCAATGACCCTGGCAGCATTGACCTAGATAAAATTCGGCTACGAGATCAGTATGATGCTCAACTGCTCCGCGCGGCGGCCAACGCTCCCATTCAGGGTTCTAGCTCTGACATTATTAAAATTGCCATGATTCATCTACATGAGTTGCTGAAGGGACACCGAGCCAATCTGCTGCTGCAAGTTCACGATGAACTCGTGTTCGAGATTGATCCCAATGAATGGCAAGTGTTACAACCCCAAATTAAATCTTTAATGGAGTCTGCCGTAGCCTTAACCGTACCCCTCGTCGCCGAAATCCACGCCGGACAAAACTGGATGGAAGCAAAATAAACCTGCTGCGATCGGCTCAAGCTCACTTGACAGCGCTTCAGTCTAGATTTGCAGTTTCAGCTCCCTTCGGCTGCGCTCAGCTCCCTTCGGCTGCGCTCAGGGAGCTGAGGCTGCGCTTAGGGAGCTGAGGCTGCGCTCAGGGAGCTGAGGCTGCGCTCAGGGAGCAATCTACCCGCAACCCCACTCAAGCTGGCTGAGCGCAGCCGAAGGGAGCAAACGTATAACAAGCTGGCTGAGCGCAGCCGAAGCCAGCTTGGGTGGGAAACCCCGCTACAGAATTTGTGGCGATGGGCGAAGCATTGGGTTGGTACGTCTCAGAATGACCGATAGGGACTGACCCAATGTGCCCCTACGGTCGGGCGACTGCTCGACCTTGACAAATAGTCTTAGAACATTTGTATTAATACCCAAAAGTTAGATAGGATTTTACCCAGAACTCCGCATTCCCCCTCCTTTTTGTTCTCCATGCTCGACCTGATAAAGCTGGCACGCCAGATGCAAGGCATTAGCCAACACCTGACTGCTGAATCGATCGCCTCTCGCAAGCGGTTAGAGTTAGCCGAACGATTGCTAAACGAAGTGCAAGAGCGGCAAGCGGAACTGCTAGAAAAGCAAGAAACCTGGAGCGATCGCCTGGGGTTTGCCGCCGCTACCCCCATTGAACCCCTTAGCACCCGCACCCCGATCGCCCTGGCACCCGCGTTCCATACCGTCTTGGCCACCGACGGGTCACAAATTGCCCCTAGCCACCACGAAATTGCCTACTGTTATTTACTGAATGTCGGTCGAGTTGTACTGCACTATGGGCAAAACCGCTATCCACTGTTGGATAGCCTGCCTGAAGTGTTTTACCGTCCGGAAGATCTGTACGTGTCGCGGCAGTGGGGTATTCGCACCGAAGAGTGGATGGGCTATCGACGTACCGTCTCAGAAGCCGTTGTGTTGGCAGACCTGGCAAGTAGCTTAGAACGCGACCCAGAGCTAGATTTCACAGATTCTTCTACTCCGTCTTTATTCTCTGCCCCCTACCTGGCAATGGTAGACGGCTCCCTCATCCACTGGTTTTTAGAACCTCTACCTGCTGAGGCTCGCGATCGCATTTTGCCGCCAATTTTGGAGGCGTGGGAACGTCTGCGTCAGGCTCAAATTCCATTAGTGGGGTATATTAGCGCCACCCGCAGTGGCGAAGGGTTAAATTTTCTGCGGCTGCATACCTGCCCCTATCCCAATCCCGATTGCCTCACCCACTGCCCCGGCAAAACGGAAGATGCGCCCTGTCAGGTGTTTGCGCCGTTGAGAGACAGCGCCTTGTGGTCACTGCTGTTAGAGCCGGGAGAGCGTAGCCCGCTCTGGCGCAGCTCTGCGCGAATTCTCGATACCTATGGGCACCACCGTATTTTCTTTTGCTATCTGAATGTGGGGTCTGAAGTGGCTCGCGTGGAGTTTCCAGCCTGGGTAGCCGAAGACCCAGAGTTGCTCAACACTGCCCTGAGTCTGACTCTAACCCAGGTGCAGAAAGGCTATGGCTATCCTGTGGCACTGGCAGAAGCGCACAACCAGGCGGTGGTCAGAGGAGGCGATCGCGCTCGCTTTTTTGCCCTGTTAGAACGCGAAATGATCCGTGCTGGCCTACAAAATATTGGTACGTCCTATAAAGAAGCCCGCAAACGAGGCAGCATTGCGTAAGACTCAGGAGAGCTGAATTAACCCCCTGCGTGAATGGTTTCCCAGCCAAGCCCGGAAACCATTCACACAAAAAAATAGTCATGCCGAACATCTTTTAACGTACTAGCTTGGGATAAATTGTGCGAACGGCTAGTCCACCAAATAGCGCCGTTAGCGTTACCATCCACAGCACATTCAGCCACCAAAAGGGAGGAAACTCTAGCGGAAAGCGCAGCAGATCGATTAACGAGGCCAGCGGCAAAATTCCGGCGATGCCCTGTAAAAACGGTGGCAGGGTGGTGCGAGGAAAGTACGTGCCGCACAAGGTAAACATGGGAATGACGATTAGAAAAATCGGCACGTTTACCTGATCAACCTGGCGGACAACGCCAGCCGTGAGCAACCCCATTGCACCGAACAATAAACTGCCCAAGAACAGCAACGGCAGCGCCAAGATCAAGTCCCACCCTGAATACAGTCCCCAAATCACGGCGACTACCCCCGTTAGCACTCCGGCAATCATGCCCTTGGTGGCAGCCCAGAGCCAATCTCCCAAAAATACCTCGGCAAAACTCAGAGGAGCGGTTAACAATGCCTGCCAGGTTTTTTGGAAATTAAGCCGAATGAAACTGCTGTAAGCGCCTTCAAAAAAGGACTGAAACAAGACTCCAACTGCCATCATGGCAGGGGCAATAAATCTTAAGTACGAAACCTCTTGCCCGCCGTAGATGACCGTGCCGACCAGTGGTGTTAGGCCATAGCCAAACGCCACCAGATAGAGAATGGGTTCTGAGAGGGGCGGCAGACAGTTTACCAGCCAAGTCCGCTGGTAAACTTTGGCGTGTCTGCGCCAAACCGAGTAAACGCCCCAGGAGGAAAGCGCAGGATATTTCACGACAGCACACTCCCGGTTAACCGTAAAAACACATCTTCTAAATTAGCCCGTCTCCGGGTCAGTCGCGTTGGGTTAAGCGCCGCTAGGTGCTCCCAAAGCAGGTGCGAATCCATAGGCGGCAGGGCTAATAAGTAACCGCTGCCAAAGGCGCGTATCCACGTTTGAGCTTGATTGGCCAGGGACTGAACGGCTGATTCTTCGACCCCTTCAATTTCTACAACGTCTTTACCAACGGTGCGGTCAATTAACTCAATGGGGGTGCCTTGATCAATCACTTGCCCCTGCTGAAGCAAGATCAGGCGATCGCACAATCGCTGGGCTTCGTCCATATAGTGCGTCGTCAACAGCACACCACAGCCGCGCTGCTTCAGCTCGGTCACCAGTTTCCAAAACTCTTGCCGCGCATCGGGATCTAACCCGGTGGTGGGTTCATCTAAAAAGACAACGTCGGGCTGATTGATTTGCGATCGCGCCAATACTAACCTGCGCTTTAGCCCACCTGATAGCTCAAAAATGTCGTGGTTTGCATAGTCCTGTAGATTGACCTGCGCCAGCAACTCTCCAGCGAGCCGTCTGGCGGCGGCACCTCGAATTCGATAGTGATGTGCAAAGTGGATCAGGTTTTCAATCACCGAAAAATCGGGATCGAGGTTGTCTTCCTGGGTGACGATGCCCATGCGAGCGCGAGCGCTGCGTCCATCGTCTTGAACGGTCGTAGTGCCAATCTGGACAAAGCCCCGCGAGGGAGCAACCGCTCCATACAACATTCCTACCGTGGTCGTTTTTCCGGCTCCGTTTGGCCCCAGTAGGCCTAACACCTCACCGGGATAAAGGCTAAAGCTGACACCCTGAACCACGGGGCGATCGCCATAGAGCTTCCACAAATCGTACGCCACCAGCACCGCTGTACTGGTTGAATGGGAAGGAGCAACAGCAATCATGATATCAACCTCGAACTAAAACGTGATCAGCAACTAGGACTCAGCAACTAGAGCATTTTGTGAATGCTGAGTATGCCCACAAAATAGTCTGCAAAGTACTCCACCCATATATAGCGGTAGCCATGATCAATAGGACGCTTCCCTGTCATTCCCGCGCAGGCGGGAATCCATCTGCTCGATAGGTGCGGGGGTGGATTCCCGCGCAGGCGGGAATGACGCTGGCATGTCCTAAGCTTTATGACTATGGCTATATATCGCCGCAAGCAGACTCTAGAAAACATCGGGGTAGTGGTATTAATGTAAGGGGTTTTTGACGGGCGGGCTAAGCCCACCCGTCAAAAAATCCTTACCAATTTAGGACTACCCATATGTTTAGCTACTTACATCGCTAAGCAGCACAGTATCAGGGAACTCAAAACTCATCATCCCCCGGCAGGGTGACGATCTCTGGCAGGATGACGATGGCAGGATGACGATTTAGCGCAGCCCGATTGGCTTAAGCAGCCGCAGGACGGTGTGATTCTCAGATTGTGATGTTCAGATTAGGATCGATGCAATAGCGCTTCTAGTGGCATGGTTGGTCGCCGCCGTGCCACGATCCGCGACGGGTCAACCTGAATTGTCACTTCATCCAGCGGCAAAACTCTCGATGTGTGGCTAAACACGTTGACTTGATAGGCTAGCTGATTGGTGTGATCGAGTGCTGTCATCCAACCGCTTTTAGGGTGATATGCGCCCGTGTCAATGTCCATCCAGCCCTGCCCTTGGGCGATCGCCCCGGCGGGAACGTTAGGCAACGTGAACGTGATCGTGTGCCCGGTGATAATTAACTTATTAGCGAAATAGGGGCGCACCATGCTGTGAAACTCATCTCGAACCCAGCAGTATTCGTGGGGCGTATGTTCAGCAATGGTTAGGTCTGGATGCATTCCCGCATGAGCGAGCCAAATATCCCCTAAATCGAGGTGAGTAGGAAGAGTCCGCATCCATCTCACATGCTCCATCAATAAGTCTCCCGTTTTGTCATAGCTCAAGACGGTTGTTTGACCGCCACTGTAGAGCCATGCCTGCAACGACTGCTGACAGAGGGTTTCGTTTGGAAAAATCTCCAATAACATCTGTTCGTGGTTACCCAACAGGCAGGTGTAACCACTCTGTTTTACGAAACTTACTACTTGAGCGCTCTTGGGACCCCGATCGATTAGATCCCCTAAAAAATAAATTTGATCATCCGTGCTAGGGGCGATCGCCTCCATCAACCGCATCAGGCCATCATAGTGCCCGTGAACATCACCAATGAAGATGCGCCGACTACTAACCACGTCCAACCCGCCTTTCGTCATGATGAACCAGTGAACTTTTGGCCCTGATCTTTCAAACCCAACTTTTTGAAGCCCTGCACGACCACAATGTTCTGCCTATGCTGTCGAATTGTTTGAACTTCGTGCCTTGTGCAGAGTCCAAAAATTTCAAGCGCATGTCAGTAAAACATTGCTTACTGCGTCCCCTGGACTTAAGAAATCAGTTTTGCGATGTAAGACTCTGCGATGTACTACACGTTCCAGCAAAACTTTTTCGTAACCACTAATCATTCGTAATGATTAATCAATTGGGTCGTCGGAAAAAACACCTACTTTCATTATGCCCAGGGGACTGAACAACATCTCAGTTAAGGGGATTAAGTTCGCAACAAGATGAGATGAAGATTCCAACAAAGGGCTATGCTAGAGCAGATTTCGGCGCTATGCACAACAAATTGACAGGCATAGGTAGCTCTTTAGAGCTTAAGTTTTGCTAGGCAATTTCTGAGCATGTCAACGATGCGATTACCGATCATGGTAAAACAAACCCGGTTTTTTAGCTATTTCCCGATTTTTGGCTGTTTATCCCAGTATTTGTGACTGAGGTGCTGCTTTATAGCGGTTCCTCTTAACATGAGGTACACGTTGGACAGACAGGGCAAGGGTTTCAGCTTTTTATTCGTACCGCACCAGATCGGTAACCGCTATATCT
>JBBQFG010000171.1:0-11510 GCA_038321765.1 Elainellales cyanobacterium | reverse complement strand
TCTCCTTGCGCGAAACTTCTTCTCAGTCAGGATTTCACATCCTTTCTACTTAGGATCGCGGATTAAATAAAACCTAATCTTTTTTTGGAAGTGGGCCCCCGGCCCCGCCCCCCCCCACAAAAAAATAAAACGGGAGAAAATTTAAAAATCTTTTATTTTTTTTCGGCCCGCCCCCCGCCCCCCCCCCCACTTCCAAAAAAAGATTAGGTTTTATTTAATCCGCGATCCTAAGTAGAAAGGATGTGAAATCCTGACTGAGAAGAAGTTTCGCGCAAGGAGAATCTCTTAATAAATTTGCATAGATCCTTAGCATCCAACTGTTTCTCGACAACAAGACAAGTAAAAATACTGCCCATGTTTTTGCTGTCCGTGCTAAAACAGATGAGAATTGGGTAGTCCTAAATTGGTAAGGATTTTTTGATGGGCGGCCTTTACCCTCCCATCAAAAAATCCTTACATCAATACCACTACCGAGAATTGTTGCTAGAGATGTATGAACAATGCAACGGTAGATCAAAGTCCGCGCGTCTTGGTTGTTGAGACAGATGAAACACTGGCTCAGCACGTCAGCAGCGATCTAAGGGAATCTGGGTACGAGACGGCGATCGCCGTTGACTATGCCACTGGAATTCGCCAAGCAAAAGAATTTCAGCCCTCGTTAATAGTCATCGACCGAATGCTGGCTGGTGAATCGGGGTTGACTCTCTGCAATTACCTTAGAACTGGCGGAGCGCGGATGCCTGTTTTATTGATGATGGCACGGGATTTGGTTGACGACCGAATCGCCTGCCTCGAAGCAGGCGCAGACGATTATTTCCTAAAACCCTACCGCACAGAAGAGTTTTTGCGATTAGTTCGCCTCTACCTCAAACCCGATACCAGCACAAGCGAACAGTTGCGATTTACTGACCTGATATTAGACTTAGCAACCCGGCGTGCCATGCGACAAGAGCGGGTAATCGATTTGACCATGAAAGAATTTGAATTGCTTAAGTGCCTGATGGAGCATCCACGCGAAGTGCTAACGCGAGAGCAAATTCTAGAAAACGTTTGGGGATACGACTTCATGGGCGAGTCTAACGTGATTGAAGTCTACATCCGATATTTGCGGCTAAAAATTGAAGACGATGGCGAAAAGCGGTTAATTCAAACCGTGCGAGGAGTGGGATATGTACTTCGAGAAGCTTAGATCGACCGTGTTCAAACATGAGCATTCTATCCGGTTGAATCGTGCTGGCGTGGCTGCGTTACTTAGCATTGGATTGAGCCTGTTTTTGATGAGTTGCACACCTGCTCCCACTAGTTTAGGCGAAGCTCCGGCTGAGGCTGCTGCTCCTCAAGCAGACATTAGCCCTGCACCACAAAGTCTGCCGATTTCTGCGGAGGCTGAGATTGCGGGTCAAACCATTCAGCTTGAGGTGGCACGGACCCCGGAAGAGCAGGCTATGGGGCTGATGTATCGAACTAGTCTCCCTGGCGATCGCGGCATGTTATTTTCGTTTGAGCCGCCCCGTCCGGTACAGTTCTGGATGCAGCACACCCTCATTCCGTTAGATATGGTGTTTATGCGCGATGGCGAGGTAAAAGCGATTGTCGCCAATGCCCAACCCTGTACCAGCAACCCATGCCCTACCTACGGCTCTCGGCGCGAGGCGGTCAATCAGGTAATTGAGTTAGCGGGTGGACGTGCCGCCGAACTGGGATTGGCGGTGGGCGATCGCATTACGTTACGTTTTTGATCAGCAATTGCCCATCTCTCTACAGGGCCTTTATCAAAGTTTCGCAAAACTTAATTAGAGTCTCTCCAAAACTCTGATTGAATAATTTCATGCATAGAGTGCAGGAGCATTTCGCAAAACGCCCCTAGAGACCATCACAGTTCACATAATTTTCTGGTCAAAAAAATTCCTGTACAGCTTGGCAAGCTTAGGCTACTATCAGCAGGCTTCACAAAGGCTATTCACACCCGTCCTTGAACTTTAATTATCCGGAAGATCAAGATTACGATTTTCAAAGCTGAGATTTCATCATGACACCATCTACTTATCCAAAACTCGTTCAGTTTTTGCGAGATGAACTGCTGCTACCAGATGCATCCATTGCGATCGCCCAAAAACACAGTGAACAAAACCAAGGCCCAATGCCTATGGTTTTGTGGCAATACGGCTTAGTGACACTAGAGCAACTAAACCAGATCTATGAGTGGTTAGAAACCGCTTGAGTCAAATTTATATCTGTCGGTCTTTTTATAGAAACTGCCAATCATTTCATCTATAAAATCTAAATAACTCGACTTCAAAATCATCATTTAAAGCTCCTGATTTTGAGTGCCCAGTTTGCACTTAAAGTGAGGAGTTTGGTAGTCCTAAATTGGTAAGGATTTTTTGATGGGCGGGCAAAGGCCGCCCATCAAAAAATCCTTACATCAATACCACTATCAGGAATTTTACTGTGCATTACGACGAAGGATTTCTTGGCATTGTTGAACAGATAAGGGACGATTCAGATTGTCAATCCAAGCACCAAAAAAAACCATTAATAAAACAATCATCACAATGGGGGCGGGATCGCCCCACCCCTTTGGATTACCGGGAGGTTCTATGCTCATGTTTTAGCGTATGGAGTTTGAAACACAAATGGTAAAGAGATAACAGGTAGAGCGCTAAGCGATCGCCTGATCTCCAAAGATTAACAGCCATAGTGGAATTGCTACCAGCAGCATAGCGGTTGTTAGCACAATGCTACTGGCAATTAACTCTCGATCAAGATCATATTCTTCTGCCAAAATTAGTCCAGCAAAAGCCGTTGGCATACCTGACATCAGTACCAACGCCAAACGAGGATTGGGAGGCAGGTGCAGCACTATTGCCGCTATCCCAACTAGCATAGGCATTAAGATAACTTTAATTACCGTCGGCACTAACGCCAATTTCAAGCTTTTCCAGCCGTGAAGCTGCCGCAAGCGCAATCCCATCAGCAGCAATGCAGCAGGAATAATCACCCATAGGGACGCATGTAATCCACCTTCTACCGCACCTGGCAGAGTAATGGCACGGGTCAGCATGCCAATGCCAAACGCCCACAGAGAAGGCACTGTTAACACGTCGCGGAGGGTCACTAACCAGTGCTTTTGAGCCTGCGATCGCCCATAGTAGCTGGACAAAAATACACCTAGCCCATAAGTACCCATCACATTCTGCGCCACACTGTAAAACACCAGCCAGCCCAGATAAGATTCGTCAATAAAACTAGGCGCTACAGCCAGTCCAACAAACCCGGTATTGCCTAGCATCGAAGCAATCACAAAGCTACCCCGACGGGCAGGGTTATCCCAACCTTCGTTAGATGCCTCAACAGACTCATCTGAGTTAGACAGTGGCGACAACTGCCGCACTAACTGCAAACCGCCCCAAGCTAGCCCCAGGCCGCTAAGCAGCGAAAAAATCACCATGGATGGCGCTAATTCGACATTCTCAGAAAAATGGGTTTGTCGAGCCAGTGTAAAAATTTGTAGTGGCACCCCCACCCAGTAGAGGCTGCGTCCTAGCAAACGAGGAAACCCATCGGGCACCAATTGAAACGATAACAGCCCCAAACCCGTCCAAAAAAATAGGGGCAGATAGGCCTGAATCAGGGTATCTGACATGCTGAGGTTGCGCGTGAGGTCTTTTACTTATAGATAGTAATAGAATTAGGCCGTTCTACTAAAACTGATAAGTCATAAAAAAGTGGGGTAGTGGTATTGATGTAAGGATTTTTTGATGGGCTTCGCTCGCCCATCAAAAAATCCTTACCAATTTAGGACTACCAAAAGTTGTAGGAAGATATTTTGGCGGCGTTGTCACAGATTGTTTTTTCGGATATATAGCCATAGACTGATTCGTTAGGACGGGGTGCAGGGGTGGAACCCCTGGCTGGGGGCAAAGCCCCCACACCCCCTTTGATCCCAGTGTCCTAACCTTTGTGGCGACAGCTATACCACCTGAAAAATTCACGTATCATCCCACATCTAAAGTCAAGGAGGGGTTGTACCAACGCCGAGATTGCTGTCTGAGGAAGTCGGTAAGCTGCCACTTGCACCAGGAATAACTGAGTTGTTACCCGGTGTTGTACCTGGAACCGCGCCCGGAGCTGCACCTGGGACACTGCCCGGAGTCACCCCCCCAGAGTCAGGAGTACTACTCGTCGGGGCAGACAACCCATTTGAAGACGCAGGATCTCCGGTCTGAACGGATTCGGTTGGAGAAACTTCCTGAATATCTTTAATGCGCCACTGGCCGTTTTGTCGCACCAGGTAATAGCGCAAATAAAGCTGTTGAGTATCAGGAGCACTTGCCGAGCTATTCTCGGAAACGCTGACCGATTCAGTAACAGACGCATCAACTTGAGCCTCATTGGGCACCACTGCACCCGGAACAGCAGATAAAAGTCTTACATCCTGAACCGCATGGCGGTAATCGTAGGCCACTCCGCCTTGCTTTGCCTCTTCTGCCAAGGCAAGCCGTTCAGCCAGAATGGGATCAGTCAAGATTTGGCTCAGTTGGCTATTATCATGGGTTCTCCCCATTGCAGCAGATTTTGCCTTGAGCCACGTTTCAATTAGAGTTTTACCCACTTCCGGGGTAAGAGGAGCACTGGGATCTGGAGTCGCCGATGCCGCTGGATCGGGAATGGCCACGACAGGCTGCGCCAAGCTAACCTGCAACTGTTCTCCCTTGAGGGTAGGTCCCCCAAACACAGATTTTGTTAACCAGTTGAACAACAACCAGAACACTAGTAAACCCAGACCCGTCATGGCAATCAAAAACATCAGCCGATCGCCCTTGATAGACTGACCACCACCGCGCGATAGAGAGCTACCAAAACCCGCGTTAGACGAATTGCGCCGCAGAGAGGTCGCTGACGAACTAGACGATCCAGAACGCGATCGCCCCAACTGCCCAGAGGCTGCATTTAGTCGCCCTTCCGGAGAAAGCTGTGAAACACGTTCAGCCGTTTGCACCGGAGCAGACTCCCTACTTTGGCGAGTACTCGAAGGCTCGATCGTGGCAGTCGCTACATTACCAACCAACCCAGATTGTCCACTTCGATTCTCATAGCGACCCGTGCGGCTTCCATTGAAAACTTCACTGCGACCTGCAACGTGCCCAGCCGACAGAGAAGGTGAAGCATCCCGCTGAGACGGAGTTGAAGAATCTGGCTCATTGGGTAACTCTTCCAGATAGGCTTGCACTTGCTCATCGGCAAAATAATCTTTGAGCGAGGCATACTGTTGCGCTAAATCTCGGAAATGAGGAAACACTTCGTTTTGCAACCAGCGTTCGCCATAAAGACATAGACCGGGCAACAGATCAGGAGAGCCTTGAGAATGCTCCCGAATAAAGGTGAGAGATTCATACTCTTGGCTCAGATCTAGCGCACGGCTGGCTTCTTCGGTTTGCCCCAATAGCAGAGCGCAGATAGCTTGTTCTAGATGAACATCCTGTCGGGTACCCAGGCGCGACAGCATTAGCTTGGCACGACGAATTAGTGCAGGCTGCCGGTAAGCAAATCCCCTTGCCAAGAGAGCGTAGACCGCCAGATAAGTCGCCACCGCAGACGGACGACGCGCTTCCACCTCAAATAACGCGTGCTGTTCGGCAGCCGTTAGATACCCTCTGAGCTGTTGCACAAAACGGAGAAAATCATCCACATTCAACCCGGAGTGATCATTTCCCGTGCCGTCAATGCCACCCCGGTCTTGGAGCATATCACGCAATAAATTGATCCCTTGTCCTCGTTCAATTTCGTGGATTTCTGGCAGTGCTAGCAGTTCCAGAACTCGGTAAGGGCGCAGCTTATACAAATCAGATTGAATTTCACCTCGGACGCTGGAAAACACACCTTCCCTCAGCAGCAACTCTTGCCCTGCCTCAAGTGACTCAGCAGCAGTTTCATACTGCCCTTGTAGCCACTGTTCGCGACCCAGTTCCAAATACGCAAATGCCACAGTCAGTACAATGTCGGAGCGAGTGATATCAACCTGCCCTGCTCGCCCTGCGCCACCTCTAAAGGCGCTATTGGTCAGGTATGGATGCCCCAACTTCAGCACCAGTTCATACTCGCCTAGCTCTAAGAGGATAAGCAAGGCACCCACAAGTTGAACGTCATGAATATCAATACTAGGAGTATATGGATCAGGAACTGGATCGGTAAGGATCGCTCCTGAAACTCCGCCATTACCGATCGCCTCTAACCGATCGATGTCAGGGTCGGGCACCTTGGTCAAGAAACTAGCATCGTAAGCACGGCGCTTGTCTACATTCGAGAGCGCAGCGAAGGCTTCATCTAGCAGTTGCTTGCGGGCAGCGATCGCGGCCTCAGAAAATTCGCGACGGGGAAGTTGCAGCGTGCGATCACGATGAGCCTGCTGAAGTTGCTCAGCCGTTGCCTGAATTGGCAGCCCTAAAATACGGTAGTAGTCAAGCGGAATTCTCACGGTCCACTTCCCCAGTGTCAAAAATTAAGTATCAGAATCTCAGCCGTTCGCTAGACAACGGTACCTGTTTATCTCTGCTATTTCAAGCATCGCATTCAAGCATCACGCTCTCAGTCTTCAGTGTGCACCCATGTCTTTCGCTCTTTGGTAGTGGTATTGATGTAAAGATTTTTTGATGGGCTTCGCTCGCCCATCAAAAAATCCTTACCACTTTAGGACTACCCGGTCTTTAATCTAAACCCTCAAGCCAATCTCTGCGCTGTACTTGACCTTGCTTGCTTCGACCTACGCGCCGAGATCTAACTGAAATCTAAGGGATTTAAACTATAAATATAGTCGTCTCTGACTCTTTGGCATCACTATCTACGAAAATACCTATTTGCATAGCCTGACTAGCACTCAATTGAGAGGAATAACGTTATGGCTCGTCCTTTGACCAGTTTACGGTTTGATGTATCAATCAGGCGATGCTTAAGGAAGCACTTTAAAGGTAGCTGACGATTAGGCCACAATATCAGAGAGCAGCGGAAGTGACGCAGGTTTCCCGAACCGAGAGATCTTCTTGCTATGAAACTGACTCTGAAAGACATTAAACTAAATCCAGATCAGGACATAGCGTTTCTCAAAAAGAAACGTTCTATTTTCTACTACCTGAAAATTAATATGCTTAGATCGGCTTAGTGGAATTATAGATAAACCAAGTCCACGTTGAGAACTGTAGTTTTAGCCCTCACCCCCAGCCCCTCTCCCAAAGGGCGAGGGGAGCCGGAAAAGCTTTCAAAGTCCCTCTCTCCAGGGAGAGGGCTTAAAGCCTTCGGCATATATGAAAAGGGTGATGGAAAACTCTGGGTTTCAAGTTAGACGAGGTTTATCAACCCATTTAAGTAGGTGAGCTTAATTAAATATAAGACCCTAAAACGCTGCGCGGGCAGCGCAGGGTTTTAGGACTTGGTTTTTATTTAGGTTGAACTACTTGTCAACACTCTAAGGGGCATGACTATGAAAAACGGCTATATGAAAAATAGCTATATCTGGATTATGAGTGCGGCAGCGATCGCGTTGAGTAGCGCCACGGCTGCCCAAGCGGATGAACCCGCTCTGTCGTTTGCGTTGACTCCGCCTAACCAAGGAGACAGCGCCGTGGTTCCCAGTGCAGAGGCTCCTAATCTAGATGTTCCTAATCTAGGTGTTTCTGGTTCAGGAGATGCGGGTGCGATCGCTCCCAGTACACCGACAGACCGCCTGTTGGTCATCCCCATCAAAGCGGCTGCACCACCCATTCAGCCCGAATCGTTAGCGAAGGCAGAGTTGCCACCCCCGCCCCCACTGACAGATGTGGCACCTGTAGAGGAAGTAGAGGAAGCCGCTGCCGTAGTCACGTTTGCTCCTGCCGAACCACTATCGACCGCTCCTGCCCTAGCAGTTCAGCCTCAGGACAGCGTTGAGGTTACGACTGAAGCCGCTGCGGTTACGACCGAACCCGCTAGCACACTTTTGCCGAGTGGCGGTGAGTTGCAGTTTTTGCCCGCCGCTATCCCGGCAGTGCCTGTGCCAGTGCCAGTAGCAGCGGTGCCTCCATCTCCTCCATCTCCTTCAGGGGAATCTCGTCCGGTAGAACTCTCCTTTGCGCTAGCCGATTTGGGCAATGCATTAGGAACCGCGCTGGGTAACGCCTTGAGCCAGCTACCGGGCACGGCACCATTATCCCCAGCCAACCAAGAGAACACTGCGACTGATCCCATCTTTGAGGGAGGAGCAGAGTCGCTGGTGGCGCGTACTGTGGGTAGCGCCGAAGGCACTCGCACCGCCGAAGGGCTGCGGACACCCGCTTACTATGGACACAAAGATCCGGGTAACGGAGTGTGGAATTTGGGCAGCTTTTCATACCAGCATGGAGCCAAGTCGCCCGAAGCAGCAGATGAACGCCAGTTAGCTCGACTGCAAACTCAGGCTGCTACCTTGCAACAAAAGGCAGCCGCCAAGGGCTTGGCTCTAACCCTAGAGGAGCACCTGAACGGCATTGACTTGGCCAACCAAGCTCCGATGGCTGCCCTCGACCGGGGTGGCTATATTGACTGGCTTGCCGACGCGAAAAAGCTGGGAATGACGGGCGCAGAAGCGGTACTGTGGGCACGAACGCGCTCGTTTCTCAATCCCGACACCCAGCAGTGGAATGCGCCCGGTTTAGGCAATAACATCAACAGCATTTCCCGCGATCAAGAGCGTCGGATGCAGGCGATCGCCCGTGCCCTCAGTTCATACCAAGCGCAGAAACCCAGTACAGGTTCTCCTGACCCGCTAGCCTCTCTACCGGGAACCCAATCTCCAGTAACCAATCAACCTGCCACGAACGAAGTTACGGCAAACAATCCTATTGTGAATGACAGCGCGATCGCCCCAGTTAGCTCACCAATAGACACAGCCCCGCTGCGGGATGCAGAACCCGCCGAGCAGCCCCTAGCTAAAGCCGATTCAACTCCTTCATTTTTGGCCTGGTTTATGCCGTGAGATCTGGATCACCCGACAGGGTAGGGGCGAAGCATCGGTCAGTACGTCTCGGTCACGCCTGACAGGTATCAGCCGAATGCTTCGTCCCTACAGATACCATCAGCGCCAGTACGATTTGCCCTTCCAAAACACGCCCAAAATAACACCAATCAAAATGGGCTGGGAAAGCGGAATTAGAGAGGGAATGCCCGATAGCGATCGCACCAATAGCATGAGCATCATGCAGCCCACCAGCGCCCACAAGACACCCGTATTGATAAAAATATCGCGCTGAAATCGCTCTAGTAGGTAAACGGCGATCGCCCCCGCACCCACCGCAATCGACATAGAAATCAGCAACGATAACGGTGCCGTAAACAGCAGCTCGGTAGCCCGCTCCACAATGGGAAACCGCTGCCCTAACACCAGCGAAAACTCCAACACAAACACTGCCAAAATTGTGTAACCAGCGGTCTGAATCAAAGGCAGCCAGGGCAACCGCTGAAATCGGCGGAAAAGATTGTTCATGCTGAGTAGCAGTGTTTTTTTGATTTTAGCAATGCACCACTGCTATCTGCGGCGTTGTCCACGTCCCCTGAGCGAAGTCGAAGGGGACGGTAGAAAGACCTGGCTTCGGCTGTGCTCAGCCAACAGCGTTCATGTCCCCTGAGCGAAGTCGAAGGGGACCGAGGCCAGCGGAGAGCGTAGGTTAGGTTAGTGCGGCGTTAGACCAGGGTTGCAGATGGCTTTTGGCTGGCGGTTAAAACTGCTTGGCGCGCCCACTGATCTGCCGCAATGATGTCGTCTAGGGCAGGCTCAGCGTGATTTTGAGATTGGTGGCGATCGCACGCCTGTTCAATCAGCCGGGGAATATCCAAAAACCCGATCTGTTCGCGCAAGAACAAGTCCACCGCCTGCTCATTCGCCGCATTCAGCACCGCAGGCATGGAGCCACCCGCCCGCCCCGCTGCGTAGGCTAGCTGCATACAGGGATACTTGTGATGATCGGGGGCGCGGAAGGTCAAATCGCCACACTTTAGCAAGTCTAGCCGTTGCCAATCGGTCGGAATCCGCTCTGGGTATGACAGCGCGTAGAGCAGCGGCAGCCGCATATCGGGCAATCCCAACTGCGCCAGCACCGAGGTATCTTGCAGCTCAATCAGCGAGTGAATAATGCTTTGAGGATGAATCACAATTTCGATGTGGTCGTAGTCAACCCCAAATAAATAGTGAGCCTCAATCACCTCCAGCCCCTTATTCATTAGCGTGGCCGAGTCAATCGTAATTTTGCGACCCATCGACCAGTTAGGATGCTTGAGCGCATCGGCAACGGTGACACTGGCCAATTTTTCGACGGGCAAATCGCGGAACGAGCCACCCGATGCCGTTAGCAAAATTCGCCGCAGGCCACCCGCTGGCACCCCCTGAAGGCACTGAAAAATGGCCGAATGTTCTGAATCGGCAGGCAACAGTTTGACATTGTGTTGCTTAACTAACGGCAATACCACTGGCCCCCCAGCAATCAACGTTTCTTTATTAGCCAGGGCAATATCTTTACCTGCCTGAATCGCCGCAATTGTGGGCATTAACCCCGCACAGCCAACAATCCCTGTTACCACTGCTTCCGAGTCGCCGTAGCGCGCCACCTCGGTAATGCCGTCTTCGCCTGCTAGCAAAATGGGCTGGTAGTCTAAGGAGGCGATCGCCTCTCGCACAACCGATAGCTGGTCTGGATCACAAATAGCGGCAATTTGAGGCCGAAACTGACGAATCTGCTGCGCCAGCATCTCTCCATTGCGCCCCGCCGCCAGCCCCACTATCCGGAACTGTTCGGGATACTGGCTCACGATGTCCAGCGTTTGTGTACCAATTGAACCAGTGGAACCAAGCAGGGTAATTGCTTTCACAATCGCTTAAGAATTAGCAGCCCTATTACTATAGAACGGCGCGGTCGCAGAGAGCACATCTGCAAGCGCGGGAAAATGGCCGAACTTTGGGACATGGCTCAAGCCAGTTCGCCCCTCAAATCAGAGTTCTGTAATGGCGATCGCTCCTCCTCTCTTAAGCCATTGGGGGCGATCGCTACACAACACATCAGGCATTGAACACGGAACGTCGCCTTTGGAGCAGGGAAAGTTGCCTTCAAAGGTCGGAAGGTCGGCTTTGGAACTGAAAAGGCCGGGTTCGGAACTCGGAAGGTGAACTCCTTAACTCGGAACTCCGAGCATTTTGCCCAAAGATTGAGGCTCAGAACTCGGCTCGGCGCGTCATTTACGCCATCGGTCTAGCTCTGAGCTTCAGCTCTCGGTTTCAAAGGTCAAGGAAGGTGGTTTATGAGGCGATCGCACTTTTAGCAACGCTCATCTTCTTTTTTAGGAAAACGTCCGGAGCAGAAACAAGACTGCTGCTATAGTAAGTATGTACTATACAGGTTCAAGCTATGTCACGGAATAACGGCTCGCAATCAACCTCAAAAAATGAGCTTTGCGAAAAACTCAGAGATCTGGTTGTGGAAAAACAGCAAGTCAAGGAACAAATTAGAGAA
>JBBQFG010000170.1:0-11524 GCA_038321765.1 Elainellales cyanobacterium | reverse complement strand
CCCTAAACCTTACACTCTGTTCGTCAATTCCCTGTACCCCTTAAACTGATAGTGGGCTTACGCATTTTTTCCAACTCAGAGCTAGGATTGACGCATCTTACATGAGAAACCAAGAAAATTGAGCGATGTCGCAGGAGCTTTGTTCCTGCGACATCGCTCAACTGCGTAGATCTTAAGAGTTTCAGATTAGACTACTTTATCCTCCGATTAGCGATACGTATGAGCACACAACTGAGTGACTTAGAAGGCCAGATGCAACTGTTGCAGCAGGAAGCCCAGGGGGCGATCGCCGCTGCTGGGTCTTTGGAAGACTTAGAGCAACTCCGAATCAAGTATCTTGGCAAAAAGGGGAGTTTGTCTCAAGTTTTGGGCAGCATGGGCAAGCTTGATGCATCTGAGCGGCCTCGAATTGGTGCTTTAGCCAATGAGGTCAAAGAAGCGCTGCAAACTAGTTTGGAACAGGTTCGAACTGCCCTCCAGACGGCTCAAGTTGAAGCTCAGCTCGCCGCAGAAACCTTAGATGTCACCATGCCGGGTGTTTTTATTCCTTTGGGACGCAGCCACCCACTCACTAGCACGATTGATCGAGCGCTAGACATCTTTGTGGGATTGGGCTACACCGTTGCCCAAGGCCCTGAGATGGAAAGTGACTACTACAATTTTGAGGCGCTAAATACTCCACCTGACCATCCTGCGCGCGACATGCAGGACACATTTTATCTGCCAGATGCTAACCTGCTGCGGACTCATACCTCTTCGGTACAAATTCGCTACATGGAAGAAAATGAGCCGCCGATCCGGATTGCGGCACCTGGTCGGGTATATCGGCGCGATACAGTAGATGCGACCCACTCGGCGGTGTTTCACCAGATCGAGATTTTGGCCGTTGACGAAGGGCTAACATTTACGGATTTGCGGGGCACGATCAAGGTCTTTTTAGAAGAGATGTTTGGCGATATTCCCATTCGGTTTCGCCCTAGCTTCTTTCCCTTTACAGAGCCGTCAGCCGAGGTCGATGTGCAGTGGCGCGGGCGCTGGCTGGAGGTGCTGGGCTGTGGCATGGTAGACCCAAATGTGCTAAAAGCCGTTGGCTATGACCCAGAGGTGTACACCGGATTTGCCGCTGGGTTTGGTGTGGAGCGGTTTGCTATGGTACTACACCAAATGGCAGACATTCGCGATTTGTATAAGAGTGATCTGAGATTTTTGCGACAGTTTTAATCTCAGCCGACTCATCCTTCAACGCAGCAATCCTAGTTTTTCCAATTGCAATAGAAACCTGTCGATGCCCTTGCTGATCCCAATAAATGTTAAGTTTGTTGCAGTTGAGTGATGCTCTCTTTGGCGTACGTTATGCGTGTACTTCAGCCTCTTTTTGGAATTGTTCTGACCCTGTTGGTATGGATAACGGCGGTTCCCCTTGCTGCCCAAGCTGCTAGTTCTGCCGCCATTCGAGCCTATGACGATGTCGAGTCCAGCAGCAAAGATTTCTCAAATCAGAGCCTAATTCGAGCAGAGTTTGCCAATGCAAAGCTGAAAGGAGCTAACTTCAGCGGTGCCGATCTCCGAGGTGCAGTGTTTAATGGCTCGGACTTAAAGCAGGCCAATTTGCGTGGCGCTGACTTGACCGATGCGATCGCCTACATCACCAATCTCGCTGAAGCCGACCTGAGCGATGCGGTTTTGGCCTCGGCAATGCTACTGAAATCTAATTTTAGGGGCGCGACGGTCACGGGAGCCGACTTCAGTTTGGCAGTGCTTGATGGCGATCAGGTTGTAGGGCTGTGTAAGTCTGCAACGGGCGTGAATCCTGTGACGGGTGTAGACACGCGAGAGTCTTTGGGCTGTAAGGGTTAACGTGAGATGTTAGGAGATTTCTGACAAAGAAAATACCTGAATTGTCGCGTTTCGACTTCGCTCAACTTTCGACTTCGCTCAACTTTCGACTTCGCTCAACGCTCGGAATTTGTAGTTTGAGCCAAGTCGTTCGCGTAGCGTCCCCAGTAGGGGAAAGCCCAGATTAAAGGGTAGATTCATTCCTAGAAATCTCCTTGGAGCACAAATCGCTTCCCATTTTCGCTGGGAAAAGACTTATCCTGGGAAAGGTTTACACGAGGGTCTAAGGGTTTACACGAGGGTCTAAGACAGCTAGTCGGCTCTTATGTCAAAATTGCGCCACCCATTAGCTTTTGGTAGCGATACGCTAATTCTGCTTTCATTGCGCCCCAGCGATCCAAGGTTGGGTCTTTTTCTAGGGCAGTTTCAGCCGCTTCTCGCGCCAAGTTCAACACGTCTTGATCATTGACGAGGCTAGCTAGAGCAAAGTCTGGCAAGCCGGACTGCCGGGTGCCCAACACCTCGCCGGGGCCTCGAAATCGCATGTCCATTTCTGAGATAAAGAAACCATCTTGCGACTGTTCCAATACCTTGAGCCGCTGGCGGGCGGTGTCAGATTTGGTGCTGCTCATGAGCAAACAAAATGATTGGGCTGCACCCCGTCCAACTCGGCCTCGCAGTTGATGTAGTTGAGACAGGCCAAACCGTTCGGCGTGCTCAATTAGCATTACGGAGGCATTGGGTACGTCTACGCCGACCTCTACAACGGTGGTTGAGACAAGAATTTGGGTTTGGTTGTCGCGGAATTGAGCGATCGCCTGATCTTTCTCGGCAGAGGTCATGCGGCCATGCAGCAGCCCTACTTGAAATTCGGGAAAAATTGTGTCGCTCAGCCGCTGATGTTCGTCGATCGCCGACCTTAAGTCCAGTTTTTCAGACTCTTCTACCAGGGGCAGCACCACGTAAATTTGCCTCCCCTGGGCAATTTCGCGCCGCATCAGGTCATAGGCGTGCGATCGCTCCTTCGCGGTCATCACATTGGTTTGAATAGCCTTTCGACCGGGCGGTAGCTCGTCAATTTGGCTCACATCCAGGTCGCCGTGTAGAGTTAGCGCCAGCGTGCGAGGGATAGGAGTGGCGGTCATGGTCAACACATGAGGATGGTCGCCTTTTTGCTGGAGCCGTGCCCGCTGATGCACACCAAAACGATGCTGCTCATCAATTACCACTAGCCCCAGCCGAGAAAATTTGACCGGGTCTTCAATTAGCGCATGGGTACCCACAAGCAACGGCAGCGCTCCCGTTTCTAAGTCGGCAAAAATCTGGCGACGCTTAGCGACTTTGGTCGAGCCAGTCAGTAACTCAACGGGCAGATGCAGCAGATTAAACCACTCCACCAGCTTGCGATAGTGTTGCTCGGACAGCACTTCGGTTGGAGCCATCAGCGCCGCCTGATAGCCCGCCTGAATGGCAGACAGAATGGCCACTACCGCTACCACGGTTTTCCCAGAACCCACATCGCCCTGCACCAGTCGATTCATCGGTGCAGGGGTTTGTAAGTCATTGAGAATATCGTTGACGACCCGCTGCTGTGCGCCGGTAAATTGAAACGGTAGCACTCGATAAAATTCGTCAATTAGGTGCCCTGTTGGGGCTAGAACTGCGCTGGTCTGTTGCTGCCGTTGGTTTTGCCGCCGTTTTAATAAGCCCAGTTGCAGGTAAAAGAATTCGTCAAATACGAGGCGATGGCGGGCAGCGGCGAGCGCATCCCCATCGGGTGGAAAGTGAATATGGGCGATCGCCTCCTGTATCCCAATCAGCCCGTATTTCTCGCGCAGCCCCTCTGGCAATGCTTCTGGCAACTGGTTAACAGCGGGCAGTGCGGCCACTACCGCCTTTCGCACCACATCTGCCTGTACTCCTTCCGTTAGCGGGTACACTGGCACAACCCGACCCACCTTCATTGACTCAATTGACCCGCCGGAATGGTCAATCACTTCAATTTGAGGATCATCAAGCGTCATGCCATATTTGCTTTGCTTCACCAACCCCGATGCGGCAATAATCGCTCCAGGGGGATACATGCGCCGCTGCTGTTCTTGCCAGCCCCGGTTCTGAAAGCGGCTACCCGCATAAAAGCGACTGAGCTTGAGCTGCCCGGTGCTGTCGCGCACCGTCAGATCAAAAATAGTCAGCTTGGCGTTACGGGGGCTGTTAAAACAAGTGCAAGCTTTAACCGTAGCAATCAGAGTTACCGTTTCTCCTGGCGTTAGCTGCCGAATATTGACCTGGCGGGCATAGTCGAGATGATCGCGGGGATAGTAGTAGAGCAAATCGCGGACGGTATGCAGTCCTAGTTTTGCCAACCGTTCGGCGTTTTTTGCGCCCACCCCAGGCAGGTAAGTAACGGCTTGATCTAGCTCAAGCTTGCGATTTTTTTCTACCAGTGGCACGGTCTTGGGCACCTTGGCCTTGGTGGCAGCACTTGGGTTGGCTGCATCAGATGCGGCAAGATGGCTCTCAGATGCCTTATTCTCCTGTTGCTCGACAAGCCGCAGGGTCTGGTATAACGTGCGTCGCGCATCGGCAACCAGATGCTGCCGCTGGGCAAAGGTCATGTCGGAGTATTTTGAGAATTGGCTAGCGATCGCCTGCAAACGCTGCTGTTCGGACGTAGGCAATTGATCAGGCGGTTGGCTAAGACTGAGATGCAAAAATTCGCTGAAGCGGTACTGATTACCCTCCAAATCGTTGAAGCCGCGTTCCGCCTCAATTGCCAATGCTTTTTGCAGCCGAAACCAGTCCATTTTTTTTAGAGGTTAATCTTCAAACCAGATAGCGCGCCATGCCTGTTCTGACTGGGCGATCGCTCGTTCCCTACATTTTCGTTGATACTCTCGCCCCAACTGATTTAGCCGCAGGTTAATGACGCGTACCTTGGGTGGCCACACTCGTAGCTCATAGTCTGCTTCTTCAATATCCAACAGTTGCAGCCGAACTACCGTAACCTCTACCACCGATACATCACTCTCAGATTTTGCCTCAATCATAAGTTTGAGGATATTTGGCTGTCCAGAAAAGGACTCTGCTGCCATCCCCGACTTTGTGGCGAGTTCTAATAAAGGCTCTGGCAACTGATTGGGCAAAATGGTGGCTTGATACAACACATGGTTGGCGGCCTGAGATAAATCCCGCAGTGTCTCACTAATACCGCGCTCAATCTGGGCTTGCCAGCGTGCCAACTTTTCTAATTCGGTAGACTGATTTAGGTTTGAACCAGGTGTGGAAGCCACAGCAGGGATATGGGCAGAAAGCCACTGTTTTAAGCTGGCATTTGATGTCTCAAGCTGGTCTTCCTCAGAATCGATGCTCTCAAGGTCATTTTCCTCAGAGTCATTTTCCTCAGGGTCATTTTCCTCAGGGTCATTTTCCTCAGGATCGTTCTCCAATGCTCCAAATTCGGACAAGATCGTATTAGCGAGGTCGAGATCTGCAATGGATGGACTACCGTCTAGGGTCGCAACAGAGGGTTTGGCGGTATCTGACGGCGGCACGTCTGATGGCACGTCTGATGGCTCGGTTGCAGCGGCATCTGACGGATTAAGGTACGCTAGCAGCTTACTTTGGGCGGTTTTGGCCACTTGGCGCAGCGATCGCTGCAAACTTTCTCGCTGACCCACAGACTGTTTCAGAAACTGCTCTGGGTAGCTCTGGGTACAAAGGTAGTAGCAGGCCAAGATCAACTGTCGGCGAGCCGACTGGCTTAATGCTTCAAGGTACTGCTGGTAAGCCTGTTCAAACTCTTGAGCAAAGGTGGCGATCGCCTGCTCCAAAGCAACAATGTCTTGCTCAATTTGCTCAACCGTTCTAGCCATTGAGGATGATAACAATAAGGGCAGTTGGTTTGATGTAATGATTTTTTGAAGCGCGGGCTTTGTCCGTGCTTCAAAAAATCATTACCCGTTTTAGGACTCTAATTAAAAATGAGCCTGAATTAAAAATGAGCCTGGATTTCCAAGAAGCACTCAAGCCACCCGGTGAACCCAAGCTCATCGTCATCAAAATACAACGCTAAGAGATCCTTAGGTCTTGGCAGCCGTTTGAGCCGCTACCTCAGCAGCAAAGTCAGACTCTTCCTTTTCAATACCTTCACCCATAACAAACCGAACAAATCGTCGAATGCGGATATTTTCCCCCAGACTAGCAATGTTTTGCTTGACCAGTTCTTCGACCGTAATGCTTTGGTCTTTGATGTAGGCTTGATCAGACAGAGACAATTCTTTCAGACGTTTTTCGATCCGTCCGTCTACAATCTTGGCGCGAACCGCCTCGGGCTTGCTGGAAAGGTCGTCTTTACCTGCTTCAATCTCTTTTTCTTTAGCCACAAGCTCTACTGGGATGTCTTCTACACGGACATATTCCACGCTAGGACACGCTGCAATCTGCATGGCGATATCTTTCACCAATTGCTGGAACGCTTCATTGCGCGCTACAAAATCGGTCTGACAATTCAGCTCGACCAAAACGCCCAATCGACCGCCTGTGTGAATGTAGCTTCCCACAAGGCCCTCAGCCGTGGTTTTGCCCTGCTGCTTTTCGGCCTTGGTAATACCGCGCTTCCGCAGCCATTCCATTGCCTTTTCAACATCACCCTCCGACTCTGCCAGGGCTTTTTTGCAATCCATCATGCCTGCGCCCGTCTTATCGCGCAGTTCCTTAACGAGTTTTGCCGAAATCTCCACCATTTTCGTTTAGTCCCCGTGTGCAAGTTTCGAAATTCTGTGATGAACCTCTTGCCTAAATCGCTTCTTGGCCTAGGATTACAAACTAATTAGCCTGTAATCTTTTTTTGGAAGTGCCGCGTGAAGCGCGGCACTTCCAAAAAAAGATTAGGTTTTATTTTGTACGCGATCCTTAGCCAGAAAACAATTCATGCCTCAAAAGGCATTCAGGCAAGTAATCCAATGAGTTAAGAGGAGCGGAGTTGCGGGTTAAGGACTGGTTGAGATTTAAGTTTCAATCAGTCCCTAACTCTATAAACCTACTCTGCCGCTGCTGGTTCTCCCTCTTCGGGGAAGTCGCCATCTTCGTAGTCGAACTCGCCCTCAGCGCCTTCGTAGTCTTCGTACTCTTCGTCGCCTTCTAGTTGGCCGTGACGACCCTCATAGATAGCGTCTGCTAGCCGCCCTACTATAAGCTTAATCGAGCGAATCGCATCATCGTTAGCGGGAACGGGTACGTCTACCAAATCGGGGTCACAGTTGGTATCCAACAACGCGACGATAGGAATACCTAGCTTCTGGCACTCTTCAACGGCGTTGTATTCCCGGCGCTGATCCACAATTAGAACGATGTCGGGGATTTTACGCATGTGCTTGAGACCACCCAAATATTTTTGCAGCTTTTCTAGCTCGCGCCGAAGAGTTGCAGCTTCTTTTTTGGGTAGCAGATCTAGCCCGCCCGTTTCTTGACGACGTTCCAAATCTTTGAGACGGTCGATTCGGGTTTTAATCGTAGCCCAATTGGTCAGCATTCCCCCCAACCAGCGTTGGTTGACGTAGTAAGAACCGCAGCGAAGAGCTTCTTGCGCTACGATTCCGGCGGCTTGCCGTTTGGTACCAATGAACAAAAACTTACTGCCCCGTTCAGAAGCCGCACGCACGTAGCTATACGCGCTTTCCATCAATTCGGCGGTTTGCACCAAATCAATGATGTGAACTCCATTTCGCGAGGTATAGATGTAAGGTGCCATTTTGGGGTTCCACCGTCTGGTTTGGTGCCCAAAGTGAACGCCTGACTCAAGAAGTTGAGCCAATGAAACAACTGCCATGAACTTTTAGCTCCTTTCGGGTTAATCGTCCATCCGGGAGCATTTCGCTGAGCAGACGCTGACTAAGCTACAAAAACTTGAGAAATTTCAAGTGTTGAAGACTTAGGACTAAATGCGATCGCTCTAGTCGAAACACCCGAAAGATCCGGATGTGAGAATTTAGACAACTTCTCTAGGTTATCACAGTGCTCGATCAGTTGACCTGAGAGGATTTGTTGGACGATCGCCTTTCTTGGTTTTTCGTGCGACGGGCGTGGGTTCTAAACTATAGACTTCAGACTTCTTGGGTGCAGGATTTTGCGTGAGCGCTATGTCTTTTTGCGTAAGCGCTAAGTAGGTGGGCTTAATTAAATATAAGACCCTAAAACCCTGCGCCGCCCGCACAGCGGGCGGCGCAGGGTTTTAGAATTTGGTATTTATTTAGGTTGAACTACTTATATCTACAGAGACTATTCGAAGGAGGCAGGGAAATACCGTGGAACCAGATCGAGTGCTAAATGTTGCTATTTTGGGCTTGGGGCGGTGGGGGATTCACTTACTGCGAAACTTCTTGGCACATCCCCACGTGCAGGTGGTGGCGATCGCCGATCCTGATATTGAGCGGTTACAAGCGGTAGCGCAAGAGTTTGGCCTCAGTTCACGGGTGATTTGCTCAGCGGACTGGCATGTGGCGCTTGCTGTACAAGAGCTAGATGCAGTGGCGATCGCCACACCCGCTAGCACCCACGTCACCCTAATCCGTGCGGCTCTGGAGCGAAAGTACCATGTGCTGGCAGAAAAGCCCTTGTCGTTAAAGACCGCTGAGGCTGTGGCGCTCTGCCGACTGGCTGAACAACAGCAGCGACAACTGATCGTAGACCATACTTATCTGTTCCATCCAGCGGTTAATCGAGGCCAGCAGGTAATTCAAGCGGATTCTCTAGGAGATTTACGCTATGGATATGCCACCCGTACGCACCTGGGCCCCGTCCGCGCAGACGTAGATGCTCTGTGGGATCTGGTGATTCATGACTTGACGATTTTCAACCGTTGGTTAGCGGAGATACCCTGTAGGGTGCAGGCACAGGGCACCGTATGGTTACAGCCCAATAGTAGGGGTTTGGATGATGAAGGCATGGAGGCACTGAAATCTACATACCCTAAGACTCAAGTTGACCCTCACGTTGGTCAGGGTTTGTCTGATCTGGTGTGGGTTAAGTTGTTTTATCCATCAGGGTTTCAAGCGTTTATCCATCTGTGCTGGGCTAATGCAGATAAGCAGCGCCGCTTGAGTGTAGTGGGCGATCGCGGCACCTTAATATTTGACGAATTAGCTGCCCACCCCCTTACTCTTCAAACAGGTCAGTTAGAGTACAGCGCTCACGCCTCGTCTCCCGGTTGGATGCCAATAAACGTCGGTCAAGAAATTTTAGAATTTGAACCGCTGGAACCGCTCTGGCAAGTCTGTGATCACTTTGTCAACTGCGCTCGCTACAATCGCCCATCGGATATTTCTTCGGGCTGGATGGGTGTGCAGCTTGTGTGCGTTTTAGAAGGATTGACGCGATCGCTACACAACAATGGAGCCATTGTGCAAGTCGGAGAATATTCCCACGAGGCTAAATCTCCACGAGGCTAAACTTCCACGAGGCTAAATCTCCACGAGGCTAAATCTCCACGAGGCTAAACAGTAATGCTTTCGGGGGTTGAGCTTTGCCTAGCCGTTTCAGACGCGGGCGACTGCGGCTCATCCAGCATCGGCAGCATAATTTCAACGGTGGTGCCCTCATCCAGCCCGTCACTGTGCAGTACGATTGTTCCTCCCATGCGCTCTACCAAATTGCGTGAAATGGCCAGACCCAAACCTGTGCCTTCAAATTTACGAGTGGTCGAACCATCTGCCATCACAAAGGGACGAAATAGCTTAGTTTGCTGGTCGGGTTCAATGCCAATTCCAGTATCTTTGACCGTAACGACCACCCAAGTAAGAGGCTGAGGTGGGGTTCCTAGCTGTTGAGGGATTTCATCAGGGTTGAGTCCATTAGTAGCGGGTACAGCCGTTTCTCCCTCGATGACAGTACGACATCCAACCCGAACGGTTACCGCGAGTCCGCCCCGATCTGTGAATTTGACAGCATTGGATATTACATTCAACAAAACCTGTTTGAGCCGCGCTGGGTCTGCCTTGACTAAAATTGGATGTACCAAATCGGGGATGCTCAACTGCAACTGTTTGCGCTGAATTTCAACCTCCTGAAACGCAACCACTTCACCCAAAATTTGACGTAAATCCACCACTTCTAAGAACAATCGCAGTTTGCCTTCCTCAATCCCTCGAATATCTAGTAAATCGTTAATAATTTTGAGTAGATGCATAGCCGCTTTATCGGCTTGATTCAGCAAATCCAGCTCTTCATCACGTGAATCACAATAGCCATCATGAACTAGGCGAACGCAGCCAATAATGGCATTGAGAGGGGTTCTTAGCTCGTGGGAGGTGGTGGCAAGAAACTCATTCTTAAGTTGGTTAGCGGCGTTGGCTTCTTCCCAAGCAGTTTCTAACTCGTGCGCCCGTTCCTCTAAGCGACTGACCATCAGGTCTAATACGTCGGCTAATTGGTTGAGTTCGCGCACCTGAAAATCGCGGGGAGCCTTTTCGAATGGGTCGCGCTTATGAATGGAGCGGGCATATTTACCTAGCTTTTCGATTGGCAGGGAAATATCTCTCGCAATGTAGAGCATGGCTAACAGATGAGCCGACAGCAGTCCAGCCGTTAAGAGCACTAGGATCTGGGTGATGGATTCTAGTCCTTCTAGGGCGTTGTCTAGCGGGGTAACGGCCAGCACTGTCCAGACCCGAGTTTCGGATGCTGTAATTGGAATAGAAACTGGACTAAACCCCGCTAGCCATTCGGTATCATCGCCAGAAAAGCTAAACAGGTGCCGGACATTGCTTTCTCCGCGCAGGGAGTTTTCTAAGATATCTTCGAGTCGGGCGCGATCGCCTTCTTGAGAGATATTGCGCCCAATGCGATCGGCAAACGGGTGAGAGAGAATTGTGCCGTCTTGATCAATCACCACGGTATAGCCCAGAAGAGACCAGGGTGTGGCGATTTCTAACTGGTTAAACACCGATTGGGCGCTAAGGCTATAGCGCAGTGCCCCCGTTTGGGTGTAAACCGGAGTGCTGACTACTACATCCAATTGACTTTGGAGGTTCTGCTGACTTACGCGCTGCCGTGGCTTGTTGCTGATAAAAAACTGGTTAAGCCGATTGGCATCAGTAGGGGTTTGTCGCGTTGCCCAACCGTAGTTGGAGGTGGATGCGATCGCCTCTGTTCCGCAGGTGCTTACAACAATTTGGTTGGTGGCTAGATCGGTCAGTTGCAAACAGCGCACTTGAGGTAGCTGTGCAGCCAACTGATTGAGAAAAATCAGGGATTTTTCGGGTGAATCCGTTTGCAGTGAAGCAGTTTGGCTGGCGATCGCCAGATTAGCCTGCAAAGAGTGAGTAGAGTCACGAATAGTGTCCGCTTTTCGAGCAGAACTTTCGGCTAAATTTTGACGCGCCGTTTCTAGCAAGCTGGTACGTGCCTTGCGGAAGGTCACGGCTACCCCTAGCAATAGGATTGGAATGCTCAGCAGCAAAATCCGCGTGAGCAACAAACGGCGAAAGGAGGGCTGACCAGGCATGGCAAATCCTGACCTAAGTTGCATATCCCACATTAAAACATTAATCTCCGATTGCCCCTTGATGCCCTACACATCCGTAAATCCCGCCGAAACTTCAAGAAGTCTTTATATCTTTTTTGAAATCTTTATATACGACTTACGCACCTGGCACGAAAAACCAAGAATGTTGAATGAATTTGCGGGCGC
>JBBQFG010000169.1:0-11537 GCA_038321765.1 Elainellales cyanobacterium | reverse complement strand
CGCTGGCACCTATCGAGCAGATGGATTCCCGCCTGCGCGGGAATGACAGGGAGGCGTCCTATTGATCATGGCTACCGCTATATAGCCATAGACGGATTGGTTAGGACGGGGTGCAGGGGTGGAGAACCCCTGGCTGGGGGCAAAGCCCCCACACCCCCTTTGATCCCAGTGTCCTAACCTTTGTGGCGACAGCTATACATGAAATCAGCAACACCGAAAATTGCTGTCATGGCTACGGTTATGGTGAACTGGCGTGACGGGTTAGCAGCGGAGCAGCTTGGAGCAACGTTTGGGTGTAAGGATGTTGAGGATGGGCAAAAATCTGCGCTGTAGCGCCTAATTCGACAATTTTCCCGGCGTTCATGACGGCAATCCGATCGCACAAAAACCTGGCTAGCCAGAGGTCGTGTGTGATAAACAGATAGGTCAGCTCAAACTCGCGCTTCAGCTCTAACATGAGTTCTAAGACCTGAGCCTGCACACTGGCATCAAGCATACTCACGGGTTCATCGCAGATCAGCAGCTTGGGTCGTGTAATTAGGGCACGGGCGATCGCCACTCGCTGCTGTTGTCCGCCTGATAGATCGCCGGGGTAGCAGTGGTAGTAGTTTTTTACAGGGGTTAGCCCAACCCGCTCTAGCATGGACTCTACTCGTGCTTTGGCCACAGATGGACTAGCTAACTGGTGAATCACCAATGGATCGGTGATGCTTTGCCCGACCGTCATCAGCGGATTGAGACAGGCATGGGGATCTTGAAACACCATTTGCATCTGCCGCCGCTGCTGCCGCATAGCATTGGGTGACAGAGCTGTTAGGTCTTGTCCCAGAAACTCTATGCGCCCACCCGTCGGCTCAACTAGCCGCAAAATTGTTCGAGATAGCGTACTTTTGCCACACCCCGACTCTCCCACCAGTCCTAAAATTTCGCCGGGGTATACTTCTAAACTGACCCCATCCACCGCTTTAATGACGTTGGTCGGCTTGCGAGACAGTAATTGGGCGATCGCATTTTGTTCTAGTGTGTAGTGTTTCTGAAGATTTTCGAGTTTGAGCAGCGGGACAGCGGAGAGTGATGCTGGATGTTTTAGAGAGTTTTTTAGAGACTGTTCTGAGGGCTGACCCGGTTCAAGCTGCACCCCCTCAAGCTGCTTCCCCTCAAGCTGCACCGCCCCAAGTGGCTGCTCGGCTTGAACATGCAGCGCTGCCCGCAATAGCGATCGCGTGTAGTCGTGCTGTGGATTGCTCAGTACCTCCTGAGTGCTGCCCAGTTCTACTAGTTTGCTGTCGTACATCACCGCAATGCGATCGCAATACTCGCCCACCAGCGTTAGGTCGTGAGAGATTAGCAACAGCCCCATATCGCGCTCTTCGCACAGACGAGTCAGTTCGCGCAAAATCTGAGCCGACACTGTCACATCTAAACTGGTGGTTGGCTCATCGGCCACAATTAGCTTAGGGTTGAGCAACAGCGCCAGCGCAATGGCAACCCGTTGCCGCATTCCCCCGCTAAATTCGTGCGGGTACTGCGCCCAGCGGCTAGCCGGAATGTTGACCGCCTCTAGGGTTGCGATCGCCCGCGCTTTTGCCTGTGCTTTAGAAAGTCTTGGCTCATGCGCCCGTAGGGTTTCGATACAGTGCTCGCCAATCGTCATCACTGGGTCGAGCCGCGTCATGGGGTCTTGAAACACAATGGCGATCGCCTCACCCCGAAACTGTCGTAAATTTTCGGGCGACAGGTCAAACACCGACTGACCGCAAAATGTGACTCGCCCCTCTACCTGGGTCGCTGCAGGCAACAGCCGCATAGCTGCTCGCCCCAAGGTCGATTTGCCACAGCCCGACTCTCCCACCAGCCCCATGCGATCGCCTGCATTAAGCGTGAAAGACACCCCATCTACTGCCCAGCTCGTTGGCTGACTGCCATCGGCCAACACCCCCCCGCGCTGAAACGGATAGGCAACCCGCAAATTTTCAATACAAAACAGAGCGTCACTCATGACAGGCATCGGCGTGGGATCGTTGCTATTATACGGGGCGAGTAGGATTGTGTTGGTATTCAGACAGGATTTCCCTCCTTTTGACCCCCATCACCAACAGGTTTGTTTCACATCCAGGACTTACGCACTGCATACGAAAAACCAAGAAATTTGAATGATGTTGCAGGCGCGGAGCGCCTGCAACATCATTCAACTGCGTAAGTCCTAACATGATCCCTATACAGAGATCGCCTATCTACTTAACCCAGTTTGCAAACAATAAACAACACGTCTAGAAGAGTACCCCCCCAAGCCTATGTTCCTCTTTCTCTCCAAGCTTCTCCCTCTATTTATTTACCCATTGGGGTTAGCGTGTTTGCTAATTTTGGCGGCACTGGTGAACCTATGGAAACGGCCTCGGCAAGCTGCCCTCAGTTTAGTGCTAGCGCTAACGGTACTGCTAGCTGGGAGCAACGGCTGGCTGTCGAATCAGCTTGTACAGTCGCTAGAGTGGCAACATTTGCCGATCGCCAACCTGCCCAATGCTGATGCCATTGTGGTGCTGGGGGGTAGCGTTAAGCCCCAAATTGCGCCTCGACCGTCGGTAGATTTAGCCGAATCGGGCGATCGCGTGCTCTACGGCGCGCAGCTCTATCGCGAGGGCAAAGCCCCGCTGGTGATTATGAGCGGCGGACGGATTGATTGGAAAGGCGGCGGGCCACCGGAAGCTGGTGACATGGCAGAAGTAGCCAAAACATTGGGCGTTCCAGCCTCTGCCATTTTGCAAGAGCCGAAGTCTTTGAATACTTACGAAAATGCGGTTGAAGTGAAAAAGATGCTGCAATCTAGAGGGATTCGGCGCGTGCTGTTGGTGACTTCGGCTATGCACATGCCGCGATCGCTTGCCATCTTCCAAAAACAGGGGATCGACGCTATCCCTGCCCCGACGGATTTTTTGGTGACAAATCAGGAAATTCAGGAAGTAGACAGCAGCCCCCAGGCCATTATTTTGAATGTGTTGCCCGATAGCGATCGCCTGCAACAAACTACCCGCGCTATCAAAGAATACGTGGGGCTTGTCATTTATCGGTTAAAAGGCTGGCTTTGAGAGGAGTGCCGGGTGAGTAACGTAGTGCTATTTCCTGATCGTTTTTTTATCACTGGAACGGATACCAATGTCGGTAAAACCGTTGTGTCTGCTGTTCTAGCACAGGGTCTTAACGCAACCTATTGGAAACCCATCCAGTCAGGGCGCGACCCGCTAACGGATACCGAATACATTCGTCAGGTTACTGATTTAGACGAATCCCGCATTTTGAAAGAGCGGTTTTGCTTGACTGCCCCCTTGTCGCCCCATGCGGCGGCGGCTTTGGATGGCGTTAATCTGGCGCTGTCAGATTTTGAACTGCCAACGGCGATCGCCCTTCCTCTCATCGTTGAAGGGGCAGGTGGCCTAATGGTTCCTTTAAATCAGCAGGACTTCATGCTCGACCTGATTAAATATCTGGAGCTGCCTGTTTGCTTAGTGGCGCGTAGCACCCTCGGCACGATTAACCACACGTTGCTCTCGCTGGCGCAACTGCGCCGTGCCGACATTCCAATTTTGGGTGTGATCCTAAACGGGGCAAAGAATTTGGGCAATCGAGAGGCGATCGCCCACTATGGTCAAGTTCCCATTTTGGGAGAGCTAGAGCCGATTGATCAGATCAACCCTAGTACCCTCAGACGGGCGTTTCGGCAAATGTTTGAAGCTTAAAGCGAAGCCGATGACACCCGCACTGGGTCAGACTGTGCCAATTTGAGCCAGCGGCCTGCTTCAGTAACGTAGCCCAATTGAGCTATGTAGTCGCGATCGCCTAGGGGGACTGAAATATGGCGATTGGGCTGAGCCTCGTCGCAGTCAAACTGTTGGAATAGTTTAGGGCTCTGACGGCTAAGGTCTAAGCCAGTCACGTCGTAGAGCCGTAGAGCTAGAGTTTCCCCGCCCTGGCGTTTTAAGGCCGCTTTGTGTTCGGCGACAATCTCCCACGAGGCATAGGCAGCAGTGCCATTTCGGGGCGCTAAAACCAGGCGAGTGTTTGGCGTAATCGGCTTGATTGGTACCGACAACTGTCGCTTGGCGACCGCTGCCGCCTGTGGCTTGGCGACCGCTGCCGCCGTTGTTGCGGTTGCCGCTGTAATTGCCGCTGTGGTTGCCGCTGTGGCGATCGCGGTTGGTTCAGCCACCGCCGCCGACTTAACGACACGGCCACGACTCGGCCAAAGCTCTGACTCCGTCTGCTTACAGGCAGGTACCCGAACATGGGGCGATCGCGCCAACGCTAGCCAGTGGTTATCGCTAGACACACCAAGTTCTGCTAAATAGTCACGATCATCGACGGCAATTGGCAAGTGGAAATCCTGTTCGTGCTCATCGCAGGCAAATTCTTGCACGCTATGGGGAATTTGCTGATCTAGGGGCTGCTCTAGATCAAGGCCCGTAACATCGTAAAGCCGTAAGACTAAATGTTGACCAGGATGCTGCTTCACAGCCTCTTGATCGGCTGGCGACAGTTCCCAATAGGCATAGGCGGCTTGGCAATTTCGAGGCGTTAAAATGAGACGACTAGCGCGCGTGACCGGGAGTGGCCTCAACGGGATGGGTGTCTCGTCTGAGTCACCACCCCCTCTAATTAACCACCACAGCAACCCGCCCAGAATGGGAAGTGCTAGCCACCACAGCCACCACGGAGTAGCGCCCGACTGGCCTGTCTGAGACTGACCTACCTCGGAATCGGTTGTGGCCGGAGCGGTCGCCTGGTTTGGTGGTGGTGAATTTAGCTGTAGTGAGTTAGGCGCTACAAATGGAACAGATGTAGCAGGCGTACCTGGAGATGCTGATGGCGCTACTGGGGAAACCCCTTCCCCTAAAACAGCGGGATCTGTACTTGAACCAACGACACCTGGCGCAGGAACCGCCGTCGTACCAGAGGGGGGAGAAGAGATTGGAGCCGTAGCAGGTGCCACGGCGATCGCACCACCGTTTGAGGTTTGTGCAATCGCCGTCGCTGGAGTTGTGGCATCCACGACACGCGCCGCTTCGATGGCAGGTCGGTTGGACGCATCGGTCGCGAACCCTAAAAAGGCTTGAGCGGCTGCGCTAGGGTTGGCACGTTGGTAAACATACACTAACGGCTGGGAATAGGAATAGCCGGGGTCGTTAGGCAAAACATCGTAAATGGGAAGGATTCTGACCCCTGGCCGATTGCTTACCTGCTCGGCGATCGCATACCCAATGCCATCGCGCCCCAGTTCGTTGATCATCATTTCCGTATTGTCTTGCGCCAGTTTCATCACATTGGCTCCATTGCCTGTGGGCGTGGCGCGAAACATGTCGTAGTTTTGCAATGTCTGACGAGTATCGCTGCTGTCGGGACGATCGACTGAGCGAATGGCACCGGGCGCTCGCCCCAATTGCGACCAATCTGTGATGCTGCCTTGGAAGATACCCGCAAATTGCTCAGAGGTGAGGCTGCTACTGAAGGGATTATCAACACTCACGACCGCAGCAATTTTGTGACGAGCTATGGGCACTTCAACTAGCCCCTGCGCTTTTTCTGCTGCCGTTAAGGAACGACCAATGGCCGCCAGGTCAACGGTTCCAGAGCGCAGCGCCTGAAGTGCTGCATCGGTACTTACATAGTTGACCGTAACGTTGGTGCCCCCATACTGGGTCGTGAAGCGTTGCCTAAGCTCCTGGTTAATGGCTCTAATACTGGATGAACTTGCGATCGCCACTTGCGTACCACTGGGCACTGCTGCTGGCAGTGAAAATGAACCTGCACCGCTTGACTGCGCCAACCCCGGTTTGAGCATTAACGCCACCGAGGTCGCACCAAACGCCGATGTAATAGCCAGCAGCATTGCCAATGGAATGGCAGAAGATCTCCCTGGTTTTAACTGAGCCATCGTTATCCCCTCAGATGTAAGTAGTCCAAGATAAATAGAATTTAGTATTTCTAGCGTGGGTAGTGGTATTAAAGTAAGGATTTTCAGATGGGCGGACGAAGCCCGCCCATCTGAAAATCCTTAGAGGATGTTTGAAAAGTGGTCTGCTGTGATTTTGGGCATCTGTTGATCCCCCTAGCCCCCTTATAGCGGTTACCGATCTGGTGCGGTACGAATAACAAGCTGAAACCCTTGCCCTGTCTGTCCAACGTGTACCTCATGTTAAGAGGAACCGCTATAAAAAGGGGGGAACTGAATTCAAAGTCCCCCTTTTTAAGGGGGATTTAGGAGGATCTAAAACGTTTTGCTACTAACAATCAAACTTCTAAAACATCCTCTTACAAGTTTAGGACTAGCCTACCGTGTAATGTTTTTTGAAGTAGGAACTTCGTCTGCACTTTAGAAAATCATTGCATCAAAGCTACCACCTCAAATCTAACCAGAGCCAGCGGCATCTGGAGTCCTATCTAGAGCCATGACCGATTTAAAGAAATGCCCAATCAAGTAGAGCGATCCACACAGCACGGTAGCAGCGGGTTGAGCGGGTACTTGAAATGCCAGATGCAGCGCAGAGGTAACATCGGTCGTCAGGCAGCATGACTCTAACTCTGGGCACACCTCTGCGGCTAAGGTCGCCAACCCCTCTAAATCGGCTGATAGGTGGTCGGGCACAGGGACTAGATAGAGGCGATCGCCTGCCCGCAGCAACTCCCGAAAGACATCGGCATGATCTTTATTGGCAATCATGCCCATGATCCAGGTGATCGATAGCTCCCTTGCAAAACTGTTTTCTTGACGCGTAACTCTTGTCTCAACTTCGCCGTAAAACGAGCGCTCTGAGAGGTTTTCTGAGAGGTTTTCTGAGAGGTTTAATGGGGGCTGTTGAACATCACCGTCGGCGCTAGCGAGACTATCTTTGGTGATGCCCTTGGTGATGCCCTTGGTGATGCTTTGATTAAAGTTTCGAGTAATAAGGTTTTGATCGATATAGTGTCGCAGCGTCGCTGCCCCTGCCGGGTTGTGTGCCCCGTCTACCAATAGCTGATGGCCTTTCCAGGTGAGCCATTGCAATCGCCCCTGCCACCGCGTATGGGCAATTCCCTGAGCGATCGCCTCATCGGTAATGCCCCAGCCTTGGGCGCGCAACAAGTGCAATGCCGCGATCGCCACAGCCGAATTAGTCAACTGATGCATCCCCAACAGCGGTAGAGCATATTTCAACGAGGCAGAATGGATAGTCGTGGTCGATAAGGGTTCCCCTGGCATCTCCCATCCTTGGTATTCCGCCCAGCCCTCACCAAGATCCACAGCGGGGCTAACCCAGACCGCAGGACAGTGTAGTTCTACAACTCGCTGCTTAAGTACCGCTTCGACTTCCGATGGCTGCGGGGCGATCGCCACCGGACATCCTGGTTTCAAAATCCCAGCCTTTTCCCGTGCAATATCTGCCAAGGTGGGTCCCAATCGCTGCCAGTGTTCGCGGCTGAGAGATGTGATAACGCTAACTAAGGGACGATCGCATACATTTGTGGCATCCAATCGCCCACCTAGGCCCACTTCTACTACGGCTATATCTACCCGCTGTCGAGCAAAATGTAGCCACGCCGCTGCTGTAATCACCTCAAACTGAGTAGGGGATGGCTGATCGGGGGCGATCGCCGCCACTACCTCTTGCAGCACATCGTAGAGCACCTGCGGCGCAATGTCGGCTCCGTTGATCCAAATTCGTTCGCACCAGCTAACCAAATGCGGCGATGTATAGCGTCCCACCCGATAGCCTGCTTGTTGCAGCGCTGCCGCCAAATAGGCACAGACCGATCCTTTGCCGTTGCTGCCTGCTACATGCAGCACAGGTACTTGCTCCTGTGGGTTGCCCAATGCCGCCAGCAAGCGCTGAATTCGCTCCAGTCCCAATTCCACTCCAAAGTGGGTAAAGCGATTTAGAACAGCATCAATGGAGAACGCTCCATCTGGCATAATCGGCAGTGAAATATCCGCATCAAAGCTCGTCATCGATCAGGTAAGTAGGTGGGCTTAATTAAATATAAGATTCTAAAACCCTGCGCCGCCCGCTGTGCGGGCGGCGCAGGGTTTTAGAATTTGGTTTTTATTTAGGTTGAACTACTGATCGCCAGCGCATACACCAATATTACAGAACCGCAGAATTACAGAACCACAGATAGGGTATTCTACCTATCCCCGGTTTTGCATAAACCGCCCCGCCAGTGATAGCGTATCGGCCATATCAACATCCCCATCCCCATCTGCGTCTAAAAACACATTCAACACCGAGTTACCCGGTGCCGCCTGCGCTGTTGTTGCGCTGCCTGAAGCGGGTGCCCCAGTTTGCAGTAGTTTAAGCACAATCGGCACCACAGATGGTAAGAGCGATCGCACTAGATTGGGGTCTAAGCCAGTCCGTTGGGCTACCGTCGCCGCGATTTGCTGTTGTTGTTGCGGTGAAAAAAGTGATTGCAGCGCCGCCGGGTTCGATCTCGTCCCCGAAAACTGATTTACCAGCGCCTCGACCCCCGCATTGCCTTCGGAGGCGCGCTTCTCTTGAAGTGCCGTACGAACAAACCCACCTACGTTTGATACCACGCCCTGCATTGAATTGGCATCCACTCCTTGGCCAGCCGACAACTGCTGCACAGCACCCAAAATGCTACCCAACTGGTCAACACTGGCCTGCTGCTGGGGGTTGCTAATCGCTCCTAAAACTTGATCAAAGAGTCCCATAGTTCCTGTGAGGTTGAAAAGCTGATTGCAAATTTGACCTGCTCGCGATTCTTGATCTCAAGAGGCGCAGACTTTTAAGGTCTTATATTTAATTACGCCCATCTACTTACCTCAACTTGATTGAGGCTGACGTGATATTGAGGCTGACGCGATATGAAGCTGACGCAATCGAATGATGTTGCGAGCGCCGAGTGCCCACAACATGATTCAATTGCGTCAGTCTAGAGCCAATTTATTCGACTGTAACTTGGCTGGAATCAACTTCGCTAGCACCGTTGACACCGCCAGCGATCGCCACAGCTTTCTTCAAGTAATCGTCAGTGGGCACTTTGCCCTTGAGGACAACCTTGCTGCTCAATTGAGCAACCCACAGGGTACCCACGTCGTCTAGCATCGGATCTTCATCGAAGGCCACAGCAACCCGCTTGGCCAACCCACTTTCGTCAAAATTACCGTCTAAACCTACTTTTTCAGGAGGAACGCCAGCAGCGGCAGGGGCAGCAGGGGCAGCAGAGGCAGGGGCACCAGCGGTAGTTGCAGGCTTCTTGTTTCCGGGGAAAAGTCTATCAAACCAACCCATGGCTATATCTCCAAAATTTGTGCGTACACGATCCGTATTACTTAGGAATATGTCTGTAGGACATACCCAGCTAGATTATTGACTGTGTTGCGATCGTTTTACAATCTAACAAAAGGTTAATTTAATAATCTTCGATAAGCTCTACGGAGGTCTAATCTTGATCTCAACAGCCCTAACAAAAATTTGGCGATCGCTAGTTGTGAAGTGGCTATAGCTGGCAGCGCTGACTGCCAGTGTCAACCCTAAAAGCAATGGATTCTGACGACCATACAGCGCTTTACGCTTGGATAGAGTCAAATTTTTGATCAAGAGCCGCGCTCAGCGCGGCTCTTGATCAAAAATGTGTACCTCAAGCACTTGAAAAATGCTGTAACTAAAAGCCAACGGCTGGATATTACGTTCTTTAAAGTTTTTTGAGCTTTTGCAGATCGGGTAAAACCCCTGCTGTACACTAGATTCGATTGGAAAAGGTTGTGGCTCGGTCAATTCCAGGGATTCAGCGATTGGTGAATTCTGATATTTATGTAAGTGTTTGGCGATCGCCCCTTTATAAGAGACCGATAATATTACGCCGTTAGACCCCACCGCACTCGATCGTTTGGAGCCTCATAATCCATGTCTCACGCAGTCAAGATTTACGATACTTGCATTGGATGTACCCAGTGTGTCCGCGCTTGCCCTACAGATGTCCTAGAAATGGTTCCTTGGGACGGCTGCAAAGCAGGCCAGATTGCTTCGTCTCCTCGCACTGAGGACTGCGTTGGTTGCAAGCGCTGCGAAACCGCTTGCCCCACCGACTTCCTGAGCATCCGCGTCTACTTAGGCGCAGAAACAACCCGCAGCATGGGTTTGGCTTACTAACGTTGGTCAGCCGTGATCGATGGTCAAAGTTACTAGTTCTAAGTTACTAAGTAGGTGGGCTTAAGTAAATATAAGATCCTAAGACCCTGTGCCGCCCGCTGCGCGGGCGGCGCAGGGTTTTAGGACTTGGTTTTTAGTTAGGTTGAACTACTTAGTTCTACAGATGTTATTGCTAGTTAAGGCGCGCGCCCAGCTCGCACTTTAACCAGCGGTAGTGGTATTGAGGTAAGGATTTTTTGATGGGCGGGCTTCGTCCGCCCATCAAAAAATCCTCACCAATTTAGGACTACCTAACTAGCAACAGCATTAATAGAATTACCTTAAGGTCTAATTTTGAAAGGGGAGAATTGTCTCCCCTTTTTTGTGTTGTCCATAATTTTGGTTTAACTGAGAACTGCGTTTGAGCTAAGCCGCTGGCGCTACAGTTTGAATTGGTTCCTCAGCCCACGCTGGACAATACTAATGTGATATGACATTGTTTGAATTCAGTTTAAGTTGCAAATTAAGGTGCAGAGCATTTGGCCATGTCCTCCCAATTCTGGGATTGCTGCGCTTGACAGGTTAACTGAATTCAACCCCCTTGCTTGTCGATAAGGAGAAGCTCATGTGCGGAATTGTTGGCTATATCGGCACCCAGGCTGCCAGTGAGATTCTGTTGGGAGGCTTACGTAAGCTGGAGTACCGGGGCTATGACTCTGCTGGCATTGCTACCCTGCAAGACAATGAAATTCACTGTGTACGCGCCAAAGGCAAATTGCAGAATTTGCAAGACAAACTAGCAGGGCAAGAAAATCTGGCTCAAGTTGGCATTGGTCACACCCGCTGGGCGACCCACGGCAAGCCCGAAGAATACAATGCTCACCCGCACATGGACACGGCGCGTCGATTGGCTGTGGTGCAAAATGGCATCATTGAGAACTACCGAGATTTGCGTGAAACCCTGAAGGCAAATGGTCATACGTTTCGCTCAGATACCGATACGGAGGTAGTTCCGCATCTGATTGCCGAGTATCTAAAGAAGCTACAGAGCGCAGCAGAGAAACACCCGACACCGTTTTTGGAGGCGGTTCGCTGTGCTGTAAACGACTTAAAAGGGGCGTTTGCGCTGGCAATTATTTCGGCAGATTATCCAGATGAGTTAATCGCGGTGCGGCAGCAGGCTCCTCTGTCGATCGGGTTTGGTCAGGGCGAGTTCTTCTGCGCGTCTGATACTCCGGCGCTGGTTGCCCACACGCGAGCAGTGCTAACGCTGGAGAATGGCGAGATTGCTCGACTGACGACGCTAGGGGTCGAGGTGTATAGCTTTGGGGGCGATCGCCTGCGTAAAACGCCGCGCACCCTCAACTGGAACCCCATTTTGGTAGAAAAGCAGGGTTTCAAACACTTCATGCT
>JBBQFG010000168.1:0-11671 GCA_038321765.1 Elainellales cyanobacterium | reverse complement strand
AGGTTTTGGGAGGTTTTGGACAGAACCGAACTGCAACCAAACTCTCAATAAATCGATAAACCAGCTTCAAAGAGACCTTAAGCAACGCAAAATCAAGCGTTTAGCCTTTAGCCCACAAGTCGATTAGTCCAAACTCAAGTGATCAATAGGATGCCTCCCTGTCATTCCCGCCTGCGCGGGAATCCATCTGCTCGATAGGTGCGGGGGTGGATTCCCGCCTGCGCGGGAATGACGCTGGCATGTTTCCAGTAGGGACAGTCTTCAATATCAGCATTGATGGTGGATTCCCGCCTGCGCGGGAATGACGCTGGCATGTTTCCAGTAGGGACAGTCTTCAATATCAGCATTGATGGTGGATTCCCACCTGCGCGGGAATGACGCTGGCATGTCCTAAGCTTTATGACTATGGCTATAACTGACTAAAATCCCCTATCTTGAATGCTCGGACGTTGCGCCGGGGTGGGAAACAACAACTGAAAGTAGGGATCACGATTCCCCAACGTTTCATAGAAAAAGAACGAAACCCCAGCATAATGGCGATCGCGGACGGCTTCTACCTGTCGTTGGATCTGACGAATATCCGAAATACGACCCTTTAGCCCCGTCAAAATACCTACACTCACGGGCAAAAACTCCCGCGCCACCTGCACATCCGGACGGTCTAGCTCTAGCTCAAACCGATCCATATCACTTCGATAAATCTGCACAATCAACTCATCAATTAACCCCCGGCGCTCCCAGATACCCCAATCTTGCAAGTAGCGATCGTAGGCAAACTGACGCGGATTTGGCGAAAGTGATATCAAGCATGTCGGCTTAATTGCTTTGACCGTCGCGACAATTTGGCGAAATAATCGAGTCACCTGATTTGCCCGCCAGCGCACCCACTCCGGATCGGTCTCATCCTCTGGCGGATCTGCCCCCCCATGCTGCTGCTGATAAAGCGCCACAGTGTAAGAGTCATAGCCCATCTCAACGGGCATCCCAAAGTGGTCATCCAACTGGATGCCGTCGATCGAATAGCGCTGCACTACTTCCGCCAGCAAACTCACCATAAACTGCTGCACGTCGGGATGGAACGGGTTTAGCCAAACGCGAGGAAATTGTCCCTGCATCCAAATCTGGGTGCCGTCCTGCTGCTGTGTCAACCAGTCGGGATGTTGAGTAGCTAATTCCGACTCTGCCGGAGCCATCAACCCAAACTCAAACCAGGGAATTACTGCCATTCCCAGCCGATGCCCTTCCACCACAGTTTCAGCTAGCACATCACGCCCTTGCAAGCCCGGATAGGGATCTAACTCTACGCCAAATGTTGCTTTGGCAATTTGGCTAGGGTACAGAGTATATCCCCCATTCCACACAGTCGGATACAGCGTATTAAAGTGCATCCGTGCTAGCCGCCGTAGTCCTACTACCAAATTGCGGCTAGAAAACAGCACTTCGCTGTCGATATTGGTTAACCAAACACCTCGCAGCTCCGTCGGTTGAACCAGCGTTGAGTTGGTTGCCTGTCCTGATCTTGAGGATGTGGACGTGGGTTGAGCCAGAGATGCAGGCTGAGCCAGAGTGGATTGAGCCAGCGTTAGGCGAGGTAAATAGAGTAGGAGGGCGATCGCCAAACCAATGGCCACTAGCCAGGAGATACGGGTTGGGCGACGCATTAAGAGTATGAGCTAGCAACTGTTGCGTCAGCAGCCGACTCGACCCACTGTAAATGAACAAAATGGACTGGGGAACCTAGGCGATCGCGACTTGCCGTCACCCCTTGGATTGCTAAATTAAACGGAATGGCCGTCGTCACATAGCGCTGAGCCAAACTGCCAAAGTCGGGAGACAGCCCTGCCGCCGCTGTTGCTGCCAGCCCCCATCCCAACAATTGCCCCAGCGGATCTTTCGGCAGCAGCCAGGAAACACCCATAGCCAATCCTGCTGTCAGCAAAATCCCCACCGACAAATTTGTCCCACACCGAGGATGCACTGCCAAATTCCATTCTCCAGACACCAACCGCTGCAAGGCCTGACGCACTGCCCACTCCACCGTGAGCGAATCAACGTCTCCGTACAGATAAAATCCTCGATCCGTAGACATGCCACCCAACTGCTCTAGGGACTGGTTAGCCTCTGAAGCGTGTGATAACCGCTCTAGTTCACTAAGCACCCAAACCGTAGCGTGCTCTAGGGCGTGAACCTGGCGAACGATCAGGAGTTCCTTCAAACCCGGTACAAATTCAAGCTGTTGGAGAATGTCTGCATCTTGCCCAGGGGAGGGCGAAAAATCAAATGGCAGAGAACTAGACGATGAAGTCGCTGAAGCTGTCATGGAGTTCTACTCCTGAATGGGTAATTCTCTAAGCTTGGTTATCCCAAAATCCACGCTGTCCGCAGTGCGGGCAACGCAGATTTTGCAGATCCGGTTTTTAGCTATGCAGGCGTAACGGATGACACGCGTCCTGCAATTGGGGGCTGAATGAAAAAATCAAACCCTCATCAGTTAAACCGCAGGCTGACCTAGTGCAATCACAGGCGAACCACCTTGCCCCACGGCAGTTGGCACCTCAATGCCATATTGCTCCAGCACCACCACTGGCTCCTCTGCGCCTCGATTCATTTCGATACGTTTGACTAGTACCTGCCCGTTCGACAAACGCTGACCTACTTGGACGTAGCGGCTAGTTGGCTCGTTTGGTGCCTGAACGATCGCATGCGCTGTATTGCCAATTTGCACAACACCCAGCACTTGAACTGCTCGTGCCACGTCAGGCTGAGGGGGCGGTGCCACAAATGGGCGTTGAGCGATCGTTGTAGAACGATTAGGTACCAGGGTTGGAATAGGAGCTAAACGTCCATTCCCTTGAGAACCACCACTTCGGCCAGATGTATTGCTAGGCAATTGAGGCACCCGTACGCCTTGTCCCTGAGGAGCCACCAGCGGAGCCGTTTGAGTCTGCGGCGCTTGAACGACAACGGGGCTTACAGGAACCAACGAAAAGGGATCAGCTCGATTACGTCGCACTTCCTGAACTCGCTCGTTGGCATTGGTAGATGTGATTAGCTCAGGCGGAACGCTACCCGGTGGCAAGCCCGGTGACGGAACAGGCACGCCTGCCGGGGCTGCCGCTACAGGTACACCTGCTGGAGCGACAGGTACGCCTGTAGCAGCCGGAACCGCTGCGGGATCGACTGGGATTGGAGAAGCCGCATTTGGATCTCCCTCAGGAGCACCTCCACAACTACCTATCCCAAGAGCCAATATTCCGGCGATCGCCACCCACGAAGCTCGACGCATAGTTTTCTTTCGCATACCCACTCCCTTAAAACCGCCTCTTAAACCTGAATCTGAGAATCCTGATCACCAACATCCCAATTCCAGAACCCTAAACTATATATCTCGAAGCGTGTGACGAAAGCTTCGACTCTAAACCAGTAGCTCTATATTGCCCTACTCCATTTGCCTTAGAGACAAACAACCATCTCATTAAAGATAGCGAATCTTAACCAGTATTGAAGCTAAATCTTTAGGTTACGCGAAAACTAGATTCCAAAACCCTGCGATACCAGTACAGTGGGTATCGCAGGGTTTTGGAATCTATTGGAATCTATATGCCTGTGTAGTTTTGCGTAATTTACTGCACTGAAATCTTGTGTAATCTTATTGCACTGAAGTCTAGGGCTGTACTGGTAGGGAGAAAGGAAACGTTGCGGTGGGTTGCTGATCGCTCACAGTGCCTTGAATAGTTCGCGTTGTACCTTGGACTAGCACAGTCAAGTTGAAGGGAATGGGATCAGCACTGCTACCACAACGAGTAAACAAATTGACCTCAATAGAATACTGCCCCTGGGGAGCTTGGCCAGCAGGCCAGAACACATTTTCAATAGGGCTGGTATTTTGTTCGCTACAACCAGCGTTAGCATCTACATCTAATTGTCCCCGTGAGGCAACGGCTCGATTGTAGTAAGCCAGTACATCTCCTGACGGATCGCTCACAGCCAGGTCTACATCATCAGTCGTTGTCCATCGCAGCGTGACCTGAATATCTCCTGTACCCAACGTGGGTGGAACTTGGGCTTGAGTGGTCGGAACCGCGAACGGCTGGGCGACAGGACAGAGGGGTGCTAGATCAATCAACTGCCCTGTTGCACTAATCATGAAACAGCCCTGACGTTCTTGAGCCAAAACAGGAGCGCTAGTTTGAAGGATTGCAGGCAGCGCGATCGCTGATGAAATCAAAGCCAGTCGGAGAGCGTGTGACATAGGTGAATCGCGTTAGGTGAATCGCTGAATTAATATCAATAGCATCAAAACAAACGGCATCAAACTGGTCAACATCTGACAGCCTGAGAAACCAATTTAAGCAGTTGCAGCCATAGATTTGGGTAGATTGCACTACCTGCTGTTGAGAGTTGGCAAAGTCTGTTTCAGACGGGTCGCTAAGATCTTAGCCAAACCGAAACATATCAGTGCAGCTCGTAGACGTAGTAATACATAAGCAATACATAGTTAAAGTGCCCATTTTTAGGAATGAGACAATCACTCTGGTCAGAAAATAGCCCTCAAAAACTGCAACACTGGAATGCAAGCAAGGAAGCGAGCTTTGAAAATAGGGTGGAATATCGGTCGAAGAGCTTGAATTTTGTAGCCTTTAGAGCACAAATAGAGCACAAAACATGGCTTCCAAATGACCATTTAGTAGAAAACATCTCTTTGATCGATCAGAAAAGATCAGAAAGAAGAGATGCAAGTTCTAAGTTTCTGATTTTTTTGATAAAACTTGAGCTAGTGTTTGATCAGCTTGTAGATGAATAAGGCAAGCTGCGGAACTACAAGGTTCGATGCCCTTGGTCCAACTAGGGGTTTTCCAATTATTATTTTTCCAAACTATCAACTGTGCAAGGGGAACGGGGAATTGGATATGATGCGCGTTTGTAGCAGTCAGAATCATCACGATCACAGCAGCAGTTACTCTAAAAGCTGTCAACGTAGACTGCTAAAACGAGTCGCGATCGCCTTAGGCATAACAACACTGGCATTCGGGTCAATTGCTGCCGACTCTCTACCTGCTTTCGCTCAAGCTGCCTACGGGAGCTATGTAGGGATTGGAGGGTCGTTTGGGCTATCCTCTGGGGATGAAGCGTTTGGCGAAGACAGCAGTTCTGGTGCAGTCATTGCAGCTCGCTATAGGCTACTGCGAGCACCTGTTTCAATTCGCGCCCAGGCGTTAATTAGCGATCGCACTGCCATTGTGCCCACTGTGTCCTACGACATTCCCCTGAATTGGCAGACCGATGTGTATATTGGGGCTGGGGCTTCCCTGATGCTGGATGGCGATCAGGAAGACACGTCACCCGTCGGCAACCAGAGCAGCTTTGTGTTACAGCCTGGGATCGATCACACGTTGCCTAACAGCAATCTTGTCTTATTTGGCAACGCTATCTTTGCCTTTGATGGTTATGAAGAAGGCAACAACGCGGCTGTTTCGATTCAAGGTGGTGTGGGGTTGCGGTTCTAAAGATTCAGTAGAACCCTGAAACTAGTAGAACCTTAAAAGACGATCGGAAGCTTAGAGGCTTCCTCGTAAGGTAGGGGATTGCCAAGCTAGAACCTATCTTCTAGAATGCATGATCTGACCTAGTTAAAGGTCAGCATTTTGGCGATCGCCGCCTGATTGCGCTCTCGACTGTCTGGCCTAGGTTAGCAGCGTTGCACAGTCAACACTAGTCCGACCGTAAGAGAGCGTTCTAGCCATCACTGTTTTGGTTGCCAAATTGCCGACACTTTGAAGGATTGCACTAGCAGAATGTAATGGCAGAATGTAATGGCAGAATGTAATGTAAGTATCCATTTGTAGAGGGTACTTGGATCTAGAGTGATAGTAAATGACCTCTCCCTGTTGCAAGAGGTGCCGTTGAGCGTCTAAATCGTGAGACGCTGGGCAAAATTCTGCTCTCCTAATGTGGGGAGACGTGTTTTCATTCATGACAGCAGATTAGCAAAAAGAATCGTCACATGGGTGGTACAAGCGTGAATAAGGACAGATTGGGAAATCAGGGTTCAGCAGGATATGGTGGTCAGAAATGGCTGGTAGAGGAACGCGATGCCTGCGGAGTTGGGTTTATTGCCGATCAGCAAGGCAAGGCTAGCCATGACCTGGTGAAAAAGGCCCTATCTGCCCTAACGTGCTTGGAACATCGGGGAGCCTGTAGCGCCGACCAAGATTCTGGCGATGGTGCTGGAATTATGACGGCTCTCCCGTGGCAGCTCTTTCGTGAGTGGTTTCAAGAACAGAACATTGAAATCGCTGATACCAAACAAATTGGCGTGGGCATGGTGTTTCTTCCGGCAGTGGAATCTGTAGCGGCGATCGCTCGCACCCTCGCCACCAAAACTTTAAGCAAAAGTGGCCTGACCGTATTGGGTTGGCGTCAGGTGCCCGTCAAACCAGAACTGCTGGGCATTCAAGCTAAAGAAAACCAGCCGCAGATTGAACAGGTATTTGTACAGTCTGTTGAAACTGATGATGCCCTAGAGCGGCTGCTTTATCTGGCACGTAAGCGGGTTGAGACTGCTCTGGCGACAGCGGCCAAAGACTTGCCTGCTACCGATGCTACAGCAATGGATGAATTTTATATTTGCACCTTTTCAAGCCGCACGATTGTTTACAAAGGCATGGTGCGCTCGGCGGTGCTAAGTGAGTTTTACCCAGATCTACAAGCTTTAGCCTATCAAAGCGCCTTTGCGGTGTATCATCGCCGTTTTAGCACCAATACCATGCCCAAGTGGCCACTGGCTCAGCCGATGCGCCTGCTAGGTCATAACGGCGAAATCAACACTCTGTTGGGCAATATCAACTGGATGGTGGCGCGGCAAGAAGACCTGGCTCATCCCTGCTGGGGCGATCGCCTCGCTGAACTAAAGCCAATTGTGGATACCGAAAAGAGCGACTCGGCCAACCTGGATAGTTCAGTTGAATTGATGGTGCGATCAGGGCGCGATCCGCTGGCAGCCGTGATGATTACGGTGCCTGAAGCTTACAACAACCAGCCCGACCTGAAAGATCATCCCGAAATCGTCGATTTTTACGAGTATTACAGTGGCATCCAAGAGCCATGGGATGGCCCCGCTCTGCTAGTGTTTAGCGACGGCAAAGAAGTAGGAGCCTCGCTCGACCGTAACGGTCTGCGCCCTGCTCGCTACGCCATTACCCGCGACGGCTACATTGTGGTGTCGTCCGAAGCGGGGGTGGTAGAGCTACCCGAAACCGAGATTGTGGAGAAGGGTCGGCTTGGCCCCGGACAGGCGATCGCTGTCAACTTAGAAACCCACGAAATCCTCAAGAACTGGGACATTAAGCAGCGAGTGGCCAGCACCCATCCCTATGGAGAATGGCTGAAGCAGCACCGTCAAGAGCTAGAGCCACAGCCGTTTACCGACGCGCTGCAACTCGACAGCGTGACCCTGTTGAGGCACCAAACCGCCTTTGGCTACACCTCCGAAGATGTGGAGATGGTAATCGACGACATGGCGCAGAAAGGCACCGAACCCACCTTCTGTATGGGAGACGATATTCCCCTGGCAGTGCTGTCCGAACGCCCCCACATTTTGTACGACTACTTCAAACAGCGATTCGCACAAGTTACTAACCCCCCCATCGACCCCCTGCGCGAAAAACTAGTGATGTCGTTGACGGTGCAGTTGGGCGATCGCGGCAATTTGCTTGAAGAAAAGCCAGAGTATGCCCATCGCCTAACCCTAAAGTCGCCTGTGCTCAACGAGGCTGAGCTAGTCAAAATTCGCCACTCTGAGTTTGACGCTGCCGATCTATCCACCTTGTTTGAAATCTCGGCGGGGCCAGACGGTCTACAGCAAGCGGTTAAGGAGCTGTGTCAAGCCGCCACAGCCGCTGTACGAGCAGACAAGAAAATTTTGATCTTAAGCGATCGCCTGACTGCAACTGGAACTGCAACCCCGTTGACTGTAACTCAGAGCTATATCCCGCCTATGCTGGCCGTTGGTGCGGTGCATCACCACTTGATTCGTCAGGGGCTACGGATGCGGGCATCGCTGGTGGTCGATACGGCGCAGTGCTGGAGCACCCACCACTTTGCTTGCTTAATTGGCTACGGAGCCAGCGCCGTCTGTCCTTATTTAGCCTTTGAAACTGTGCGCCACTGGCACGCCGATCCCAAAACCCAAAGCCAGATTCAACGGGGTAAGATTGATGTCGCCTCCCTTGAAAAAGCTCAGCAAAACTACCGCAAGGCGATCGAGTCAGGGCTGCTCAAGATTCTTTCCAAAATGGGAATCTCTCTGCTGTCGAGCTATCACGGCGCGCAGATTTTTGAGGCGATCGGAATTGGCTCTGACCTGCTACACCTAGGCTTTTACGGCACTGCCTCCCGGTTGGGAGGTCTCAGCGTAGCCGAACTAGCACACGAAGTTCTATCCTTCCACAGCCGCGCCTTCCCTGAATTAACTCAGCGCAAGCTCGAAAACATGGGCTTTGTGCAATACCGTCCCGGTGGCGAGTATCACATGAACAGCCCGGAGATGGCCAAGCATTTGCACAAAGCACTAGCAACCAAAAACCACGACCATTACGACCTCTACCTCAAGTACCTGGAAGAGCGACCTGTTACAGCGCTGCGTGACCTGCTCGATTTCAAGAGCGATCGCCCCTCAATTCCACTCGATGACGTAGAACCCGTGACCGAAATCGTTAAACGCTTCTGCACCGGTGGCATGTCGCTGGGAGCACTGTCGCGAGAAGCCCACGAAACACTGGCGATCGCCATGAATCGGATTGGCGGCAAGTCCAACTCCGGCGAAGGCGGCGAAGACCCTGTGCGGTTCAACGTGCTCAACGACGTGAACGAGAGCGGCATCTCGCCCCTGCTGCCTCACTTAAAGGGTCTGAAAAACGGTGACACTGCCAACTCTGCCATCAAGCAAATTGCCTCTGGTCGCTTTGGCGTAACGCCCGAATATCTGATGAGCGCAAAACAGCTCGAAATCAAAATGGCGCAAGGGGCAAAACCGGGCGAAGGTGGACAGCTCCCTGGGCCTAAAGTCAGCGGCTACATTGCCATGCTGCGCCGCTCTAAACCCGGCGTTACCCTAATTTCTCCACCGCCGCACCACGACATCTACTCGATTGAAGACTTATCGCAGCTGATTTTTGATCTGCACCAGATCAATCCCCTAGCGCAAGTCTCTGTCAAGTTGGTAGCCGAAGTAGGGATCGGCACGATCGCCGCTGGAGTGGCCAAGGCCAACGCTGACATCATCCAAATTTCAGGACACGATGGCGGTACAGGTGCGTCGCCTCTCAGCTCGATTAAACACGCGGGTAGCCCCTGGGAGCTAGGGTTAAGCGAAGTCCACCGAGTCCTCATGGACAATGAACTGCGCGATCGCGTTCTATTACGGGTAGATGGCGGCATCAAAACTGGGTGGGACGTGCTGATGGCCGCCCTAATGGGAGGTGAAGAGTACGGCTTCGGCTCCGTCGCCATGATTGCCGAAGGCTGCATTATGGCGCGTATTTGCCACACTAACAACTGTCCCGTCGGCGTTGCCAGCCAAAAAGAAGAGCTTCGCAAGCGGTTCACAGGCATCCCCGAACATGTAGTCAACTTCTTCTTCTTCATTGCCGAAGAAGTGCGATCGCTACTAGCTCGCCTCGGCTACCGCAGCCTCAATGACGTGATTGGCCGTGCCGACCTGCTAAAGGTCCGCGAAGGCGTCACCCTAACCAAAACCAAGTCCCTCGATCTCACCTGCCTCACAAACCTACCCGACAGCCGCACCAACCGCACTTGGCTAACGCATGAATCGGTTCATAGCAATGGCCCTGTACTTGATGACGAGCTACTGGCCGATCCGGAAGTGCAGACCGCTATTCAGCAGCAGTCAGCGGTGTCGAAAGACATCTCTGTGGTCAACACCGATCGCACGGTAGGGGCACGAGTAGCAGGGGCGATCGCCAAACAGTATGGCGACACAGGCTTTGCTGGGCAAATTACCCTCAACGCTAAAGGCAGCATTGGTCAAAGCTTCGGAGCCTTCAACCTCCCCGGCATGACCCTAAATCTAGAAGGTGAAGCCAACGACTACGTTGGCAAAGGGATGCACGGTGGCGAAATCAGCATCAAGCCACCCGCCGATGCTACCTATGACCCCGCTGCTAACGTCATCATTGGCAACACCTGCCTCTATGGCGCAACTGGAGGCACCCTGTTTGCTAACGGCCAAGCCGGAGAACGCTTCGCTGTCCGCAACTCCCTTGCCCGTGCCATAATCGAAGGCGCAGGCGACCATTGCTGCGAATACATGACTGGCGGTGTCATTGTAGTCTTGGGCAAAGTAGGCCGCAACGTTGGCGCAGGCATGACTGGCGGTTTAGCCTACTTCCTTGACGAAGACGGCACCTTCCCCAGCAAAGTCAACCCCGAAATCATCCAGATCCAACGGATCACCAGCCCAGTCGGAGAACAACAGCTTAAAGAGTTGATTGCCGCCCACGCCAATCGCACTGACAGCCCAAAAGCTCACCAGATCTTGGCCAACTGGGATGACTACCTGCCTCGCTTCTGGCAAGCCGTACCACCATCCGAAGCCAATAGCCCCGAAGCCAGCGCCCCGGCTCAGGAAAAGGTGCTAACCCCAATCCCATAACGGTTAACGTTGTAAATTGCGGAATTACACAAGCGCGGTAGAGATACTGCGACACCAATTTGTTTGAGGCGTGGGTGAAGTGGTATTTGGTGCCGGAGTTGAGTCCTGGACAGGTAGTGTTGATGTATAGCTTCAGCCAGTCATCTTAGGACAAGGGGCTTAAGCCCCTTGTTGGCTGACGTGCTAACCTGCGTCCTAACGTTTGTGGCGACGGCTATATGACGCAAGTTTTCACAAGTCTCAGCGCACCCAGAACTTGATTGAGCAGGCCGGGTGTACCTCACTCTTCCTGCCGCAGTACTCCCCAGACTTCAACAAAATTGAAAAGTTTTGGGCACACTTAAAATATCATCTACGCAAGACCCTGAGCACGTTTGACGGCCTCAGGGTCTTGCGTAGATGGATGCCTTCAGAAAACTGTCCTAACTATCTCTTTGTCTGTAATATGTGAGGGCAGGGCACAAGGGCAATCTTGAAGCGGTCAGCCAAAGGACGATGCAATGGTCTTAAAGGGTTACCCTACGGGAAGCATGCTACGCCGTCGAGGCACCCTCGAAAAAGAGAAACTGCCTATTTTTGGCATGATTCAGCGCAGTGGAAAGGTGGTGATTCGGATGCTCGCCAATGTCCAGCAAATGACTATTGAGATATTCATCAAAGTCACCATTTTACTAGCCACTCAGGTTTACACCAATGAATACGCCATCTACACTCCTCTGCTTGAGTGGGGCTATACTCACAAAACCGTGTAGTCATGGGTCAGGTGAATCCGCTCGTGATGAGGATGGCGATGGGTTCTATAAAGTCCATATCAATACCATAGAAGGCTTTGGTCGCTCTTACACCCCTGGTTGCGCCCCAGGGCTTACGCATACGTTTCTTCACAATTTGCGAGCAGGTGCAGAGGTCTGAGACAAAACCTTAGTGAGGTAGTGATCATTCCACCCTGCCTTGAGCCGCTTGGCATGAGTGCCCCCTTTTGCTGTCTTCTCCTGAGTC
>JBBQFG010000167.1:0-11678 GCA_038321765.1 Elainellales cyanobacterium | reverse complement strand
CTAGCGCAGCGGCGCGCCAGCGCGGGGATTTAGGGGGATCGATGCCGTTTTTATACCAGCAACGGGACTTTTAAAACATCCTCTTAGGGAAATGCAAAGGAAATGCAAATCCTGCTCCTCATCCTACGATTCGCTTAGCTTCCTTTTTGAAGCGATCGCGGCATTGCCTGTTCCTCGTGCATATACTCTTCATCCCTCATCCTTGATCTCCCATGCCTCCAGCCCTGACTCAAATTGGCGAGCAAATGTCCCACCTAACGGGTGTGCGAGCCATTATGAAAGATATTGTCGAGACTCTGCGTACTGCCCAAGGGCGTACATTTATTAATCTGAGTGCTGGGAACCCGGTCATTTTGCCGGAAGTAGAGCAGCTCTGGCGCGATTGTACGGCGGAGTTGTTGGCGAGTGCAGAGTATGGCGAAGTCGTGTGTCGTTATGGCTCAAGTCAGGGCTATCAGCCGCTCATTGAAGCGGTTGTAGAGGATTTTAATCGCCGATATGGGCTGGCGTTAACTGAGCAGAATGTGCTGATTACGCCCGGTAGTCAGTCGCTTTACTTTTTGGCAGCCAATGCGCTGGCTGGGTCTACTCGCGATGGTCATCTGAAGCAAATTGTCTTGCCACTCAGCCCCGACTATACGGGGTATGGTGGCGTATCACTCACGCCGGGGGCATTGCGAGCCTATCAACCACGGCTAGATATGGATGTGACGGCGCATCGCTTTAAGTACCATCCAGACTTTAGCCAACTGGAAATTAACGAAACGACTGGCTTTGTGCTGTTTTCTCGTCCGTCCAACCCCACGGGTAACGTATTGACAGATGATGAGGTGCTAAAAATTGCGGCATTGGCAGAACCCTATGGCGTGCCTGTGTTTGTTGACTCGGCCTACGCGCCTCCGTTTCCCTGCCTGAATTTCACCGAAATGACGCCGATTTTTGGCCAAAACATTGTTCACTGTACCAGCTTGTCTAAATCTGGGTTGCCGGGTGAACGAGTGGGAATCGCACTGGGGAACGTGCAAATGATTCAAACTCTGGAGGCATTTTTGACTAACTTATGCCTCCATTCGTCGCGCTATGGGCAGGCGATCGCCGCTCGTGCGATTCGGTCGGGGAAGCTGGCACACATTTCTGAGCAGGTCATTCGGCCTCACTACCAGGCTAAGTTTGCGGTGTTGGAGTCAACGTTAGACGAATTCATGCCCAAGGATTTGCCCTGGTTTTTACATCGGGGTGAAGGAGCCATCTTTGCTTGGCTGTGGCTGCAAGACTTGCCCATGAGCGATTGGGAGTTCTATCAAGAGCTAAAGCAAGTGGGGGTAATTGTGGTGCCCGGTCGAGACTTTTTCCCTGGGTTATCCGAACCCTGGCAGCACACTCAGGAATGTTTTCGGATTAGCCTAACTGCCACCACTACCGAGTTAAGCAAAGCGATGCAGCGGCTGGCAGAGGTAACAACACGGGTATATCAGCGGCAGTCTACAAGTGCAGGGTAGTCTCTGGGTGCTATTGAATTTATTGGGTGTTGCTGGCTTCAGTCTGTTTGAAGCCCCGCTGGATGTGTAGGCAGCGATATAGTTGAAGGGACAGGGAGCGATCGCTTTCTGTCAAACAACCTCTCTAGCTACCGTGTTTTGACTGTTCTACACCCTCTATAACTCTATATTCTCCATAACCTGCAATGACTATTGCCAGTAATATCCTCCAAGTTAGAACCCACTATTGGCAGTGGCGTGGCTATCCTATTCGGTATCAAGTTGCGGGAGAGATGGGTGCGCCATTGCTGCTGATTCACGGCTTTGGCGCGTCTAGCGACCACTGGCGAAAGAACTTGCCCGTGCTGGCAGCTACTAATCGGGTCTACGCAATTGATCTGATCGGGTTTGGATTATCGGCTAAGCCTCCAGCGGGTGATACCCAGTCAGGTGATTCTATTCAGTATCGGTTTGAAACCTGGGGCGAGCAACTGCTCGACTTTTGCCGCGAGGTAATTGGGGAACCTGCCTTTTTAGTAGGCAATTCCATTGGCTGTATTGCGGCCTTACAAGCAGCCGTGGTGGAGCCTCAGCAGGTGCGTGGTGTGGCGATGTTGAATTGTTCGCTGCGGATGCTACACGAGCGCAAACAGGCAGCGTTGCCGTGGTATCGACGCACGTCATCCCGCTGGCTTCAGCAAGTTTTAGCAAACCGGGCGATCGGACATTTCTTTTTTGCACGCATTGCCAAACCCAAGGTCGTCCGCAAGATTCTACTGCAAGCCTACGGTCGTCCTGATGCAGTTACCGACGAGCTCGTGGACTTGCTGATGCAGCCCGCTTATCAACCCGGAGCTGCTGATGTATTTTTGGCATTCATTAGCTATTCCCAAGGCCCCCTGGCAGAAGATCTACTGCCCCAGGTTACATGCCCTGTTTTGATACTTTGGGGAGCAGCCGACCCGTGGGAGCCGATCGCCCAGGGTCGTCAATTTGCTGATTTCCCTGCTGTTGAAGACTTTATTCCAATACCTGGCGTGGGGCATTGTCCTCAAGATGAAGCTCCTGAAATTGTCAACCCGCTGTTGCAAACGTGGGTTGCTCAAAAAGAGAGTAAAACTGCTGTGTAAATCGTTTGTAGACCTTGCCAGAGAACGATTTACAGCCCAGGGCTAAGGGATTGTTAGGCGCTTTAGGCCAAAATTCCTTAGTCCTCTGCTTTTTTAATCTGTACGTTCTAAGTAGTTCAACCTAAATAAAACCCAAATCCGAACACCTTGCGCCGCCCACTGCGCGGGCGGCGCAAGGTTTTAGGAGCTTATATTTATAGCTGTCGCCACAAAGGTTAGGACACTGGGATCAAAGGGGGTGTGGGGGCTTTGCCCCCAGCCAGGGGTTCCACCCCTGCACCCCGTCCTAACCAATCCGTCTATGGCTATACTTAAGCCCACCTACTTAATCTATACGTTCTAAAACGACTGATTTGGCTTATATAGACTTTGATGTCGATGTCAAATCTGGTGATGTCGGGTCTTCTGGGGCAGACAGTTCTGTGATTTCTACATCGAGATCAGGGTCGATGACAGAGGTAGATATCGGCTCTGCTGTAGGGTCTATAACGGGTGCAGTTGAAGTTGCTACGGGCACGATCGCTACAGTTTCTTCAATCGGGTCTGAGACTTCCTTTTGCGGCAATCCTAACTGCTTGCGGGCGGCAGAGACTACGTAAGAAACGCCGTTTTTGCTAACAGAGGCAATGGCCTTACCCGCTTCGGCGGTAACTTTATCGCTGCTGGGCTTTTCCATAGTCTCTAACCACATCCGAAAGTTTCTTCCGGCTCCGATCGATCGAGTCCAGAACCAATCAACCCCGACTAAGCCCAGGCAGAGCGTTAGCCATAGGAGGCTACCAGTTTCTCGAATAATTTTCCAGGTTACATCTAGAGTTTGCGTGTAGGTACTGGTCGTGTTGGGATCGGTTAGGATTCCCCAGACTTTATCGGCTTGGTCAGAAAGTTGTTTGCTCATAACGTCTCTTGGGGGCGATCGCATTAAACCATGTATACAGTAGCAATCAAGCCGATCGTTTGCCTAGATTAGAAGGTAAGACCTGCTGATTACAAGTTCAGTTATTGCACTTTGCTTACTAATTACCACATCAAACTTCTAGCAGCCATCCTCATGGCGATAGATCATATAGGGTACATATTTTTCCAAGGGCTAATGCCGTTTTATCTGATTGGCAGGCTGAGCTTTCCCCTGTTTGTTTGGCTATTAGTGCAGGGGGAACAACATACGCGCAATTTTAAGCTCTACGCTCTGCGCCTGTTGGGGTTGGCGATCGCTTCTCAACCCATTTACCAAATTGCCTTTGAGGCCTCTGACTTGAATGTGCTTTTTACCCTGTTAACGGGGCTTGGGTGCCTGCGGGCAGCGCGTTTGCAGCCTACGTTTCAGATCCCTATTTGGTTGGGAGGTGCCTGCTTAGCCGAGTTTGCTCAGTTCAACTATGGTGCCTACGGCATCGCTATGATGGCGCTAGTGGGTCAGTACAAGCCGACTTACCTATGGTGGGCGGCTTGGGCCATGTTTCACGGGTTCACGGTTTTGTGGTGGCCTTCGCCTTGGCAGGCACTGTCGGGGATCGCCGCGATCGCATTTTTACTGGCTAGTCATCAGCGGGGAGCCAAAGGGCGCTGGTTTTACGTGTTTTATCCGCTACATATTTTGGTGATTTGGTTGGCTCACCGTCTGGCGATCGCCTACTATCCCAACAGTTTTTTGTAAAGAGCTTGCTTAGCTGCTTTTTCACAAAAACGTTAGTGTCAATCATGGTTTGAAGCACAGGCAAAGCCCATACTTCAAGCCATTATTACAGCAATACCAGACAGCAATCCTAGCTCCGCTTACAACTTCATGGCTTCTAGATTTGGTCGAACCCGCACCCGCAAAGCAATAGCTGTGATGTTGTCGTGTCCATTGTGCTGATTTGCCAAATCAATCAGTTGATTCACGCCATGTTCAAGGGTTGTTTGAAAACTCATGAGTGGCTCTAGATGAGTTTCTGTATAGGTTTCTAGTAGATTATTGTCAGTTAACCCATCAGAGCACAGCAACAGCAACATGTCTTCGTTTAGCTCTAGCACCTGCACATCTGGATTGACAAATTGTGTGTCGCGAGGGCCTAATGCCTGAGTCAGTTGGTAGGCATCAGGCCGCGCATAGGCGATGGCTTCTTCTACTCCCCGCTGTATCTCCCGCCGCCCCACTTCGTGGTCAGTGGTGATTTGTTCTAAGCCCCGGCGGCGGCTGTAGCGATACAGGCGACTATCTCCGACATGGGCGATCGCCACATGAGTATCTTGCAGCAGCAGCAGCACCACGGTGGTTCCCATTCGACCGCTGCCCGAACTGGCGCTTTGCTGATTTAGGTCATAAATTGCCTTGTTTGCCAGCAGCACACCTTCTCGAATCGTGTCTTCTGACGGCAATTGAGTCGTCCAATTGGCTTGAAAGAATTGCCGTAGAGTATCAGTCGCTAAGGCACTCGCCACTTCGCCGCCTGCGTGCCCGCCCATACCATCGCACAGCACGTATAGCCCGCGAATCTGAATGGTTTTGGCAGAGAGATTCTCTAGCCGTTTGATATCGGTTTGAATGCTGAAGTAATCTTCGTTATGGTCGCGCTGCCGCCCAATATCGCTACGCCCCGCATCTTCAATGCTAATTAACTTCATGGGCAATACAACGGTGGGGGTGTCATCGCTATCCCCTGCGGCATCGTCGTCGAGATCGCCTATTTCTAAGTGAGTAGCCCCATCATCCGCGCTTAAATCAGCTCGAAATGAGGGCGATCGCGACTCATCTGTCAGAGGTTCAGTGATGTCTGAAGACATGCTCATGGGTGGCAGGCAGTCGGGTGCGATCGCTGTAGAGCTGGGGTTAGCCTGGAGATCATTGGCAATGGCACTCAGGCGGGCTTCTAGCTGCCCTACAGTGGCGATCGCCCCTGTTTCTAAATCGCTACACATTTGCACTAACGAAACCAATTCTGCGCGTTCAGCCTGGTGATGAAAGAGCGTTTTCCATAGCTTGCCCAAATCGCTCAGGCTAGGGATTTGGCTGGGTACGTCAGCATAGAGTCGCTGCAAGTATAAGAGCTGATCTTCATCAATTTTCAGGTTGTTTAGAATCAGCAAGCTCTGAGCATAGCCCTGAGGCTGCAACACATCCCAGAGTTCGGTGACTTGGTGCAGTAAATGCAGAATTTGGAACGGCTCGATATCTGCTTCCTTCCACAAATCGGCCAGTAGCAAAAAGCTAGATCGGTCTTCTAGCAATACGACCGCCTGTCCGTTCTGTTCCCAAGCATCGTGAATGTGAGGCAGCGAGGGATATAGTTGAGACTGCAATTCTAAGTAGGTACGGGCGATCGCTGGAATAGCTAGTTTCTCTGCCGTTTGTCCAGCAACAATCTCTAACGGCACCTTACTGCTGTCGGGCACTTCTGTGTCCTGGCCATAGAGCATTTCTAAGGGAGACAGCCGCAATGGCTGACAATCCAGTACCCGGACATCGGCTTCTATCGGAAACGTCGGCGAGTCGGGCAATGGTTCCAAGAGGCGATAGCGCCCTTCTGTTCCCAGGTATTTGGTTGAGATTGGCTTCTCAGCCACTGCCTGATCCTCAGATGGCGTTGCACTTGCCTCCTCATCGACCTGAAGGAGCGCTTGAGGCACAGGACTCAGAATCGCGCGCCAAACCACGCCTACATCCGCATTGCACTCAGGGCAATACTCGACATCAAACTCGGTCGAAGTACCACAAGCTGGACAACTCAACTCGGTCAGCGATGTGCCACATTGCTGACAAAACTTATTGCTATCGGGATTCTCAAACTGACACTGAGGACAAACAAGCATGTTGGGACTTCCTTCACTCCCGTCACAAGTGCCAGCCCTTATGAAAGGCGTACAGAACGGCTTGACTAAAGATTACACGATTAAGACGAAAGCCTGACATTCGTCTGGGTTATTTCTAGCGTACCCAGATTAGCAGACGTTTGGCCACCTGTCCGCCGCCTAACCCATGCCAAACGTCATAATTGTCCAACAAGTTCAGCATTTGGGCATTAGATCTCCTGCATGAATGCTTTTTGAGGGCGTTAATCGTTTCCCGGCTTAGAGTCTAGAAAAAATAACTTGGACAGGCAAGGGGCTTAAGCCCCTTGTTCAACGGGATGTTTTCTGCAAAACGTTCAACTTATTCTTGCTAGTCTCCTAGCCGGGAAACGATTCACGCAGGAGGTCTATTGCATAATCGGGGGATGATTGGTTGGATGAGAGGGTCGCTGAGGGTTCCTCTCATCCAACCAATCATCCCTAAAATCAACAACGCCAGCATTTGAAGTGCCAATCACTCAGGGGTAGAGAGCCTCAGAGCAGAGGGCATAGTGGAGTCAACGGGCTGTAAATTTACGTCAAATACTGTGGCGAAAGCGCTGACGACCTGTTGACTTAGGGCTTCTACGGTGATGTCGGCAGTATGGGGCAGGAACTGTGCCAAACTGCCTACGGGTCTATCGGCAATTCCACAGGGTACAATCTGCTGCATCCCTTGCAGATCTGGACACACGTTCAAGGAAAAGCCGTGCATTGTGATCCAGCGGCTGACCTTAATCCCAATCGCTCCCACTTTATGCCCATCTACCCAAACGCCCGTCAGACCGGGAATGCGATCGCCCTGCAACCCCAAGGGAGCGATCGCTTGAATTAACACCTCTTCTAACTGACGCAAATACCAGTGCAAGTCTTGTTGGTAATAGCGCAGATTCAAAATTGGGTAGCCTACTAATTGACCGGGGCAATGGTAGGTGACTTCGCCGCCCCGCTCAACTCGATAGATTTCTGCACCAAGCTGGGCAGGGGCTACCTTCAGAAATTCTAAGCTGGCTCCCTGTCCTAGGGTGTAAACCGGAGGATGTTCTAGCAAGATTAACGCATCGGCCTGGTTGGGTTGCTGAATGCGGCTAGTGAGGAGCGATCGCTGCCATGCCCAGGCTACATCGTAGGGCACCATTCCAGGTCTATAGAGCAAACACGATCGGCGAGATGGCAACCCTGCAACCGAACTCTCAGTCGAACCCTCGTCTCTAACGTTCAGCATCACGTATCCCAAATCAAAGGAATCTCAACACGGATTTTATGTATAGCCATAGACGGATTGGTTAGGACGGGGTGCAGGGGTGGAACCCCTGGCTGGGGGCAAAGCCCACACCCCCCTTTGATCCCAGTGTCCTAACCTTTGTGGCGACAGCTATAACAAAGAATCTTGTTCTAAGTAGTTCAACCTACGTAAAAACCAAATCCTAAAACCCTGCGCCGCCCGCACAGCGGGCGGCGCAGGGTTTTAGGATCTTATATTTAATTAAGCCTATCTACCTACTTAGGCCTGTAGCACTGCCCTACTCCAAGTCAAGAATTGTCACATGATGCAAAACATTTTTAACAACTTAGTCGTCCAGAATACAAGGTGTTAGGGTTAGAGCATCTACTCAACCTTACTAGGAGAGGAGCTTTATGAAGCTTGTCATCCAGGGCAAAAACATTGAGATTACCGATTCGCTCCAGGAGTATGTTCGGCTAAAAGTCGAAAAAGCTGTCAGTCACTTTCAGTCGTTAACCACTGAAGTTGATGTTCATCTCTCTGTTGCCCGTAACCCGCGCATGGCTTCTAGCCAAACGGCTGAAGTTACCATCTACACAAATGGTTCTGTAGTGCGCGCCGAAGAAAGCAGCGAGACTCTCTACGCCAGCATCGATTTAGTTGCCGACAAGATCAGCCGACAGCTTCGCAAGTATAAGGAAAAACGGCGATCGCATGTTTCGATAAAAACAGCCGAAGCAGCCGAAGCCGTGGAGATTGAACCCATTGTCGGTGATCTAATTGGCGATCGCACCCCTGCCCTACCTGCCGAAGTAGTTCGCACCAAATACTTCGCAATGCCCCCCATGAGTATTCAGGAAGCCCAAGAGCACTTAGAAATGGTCGGTCACGATTTCTACATGTTTTGCAATGCTGAAACGGGAGAAATCAACGTGATTTACGAACGCAATCACGGTGGCTTTGGGGTAATTCAACCTCGCAACGCTCACAATAACGGGCACAGCCATCCCAACGACAAAGCCGCCCACAGCAACGGTAAAACGTCGCCCAGTGGAGCCTCGGTGCACGCCTAGCCTAGAGCTGGCCATACTTCTCACCATGACCAAGAATTAAGGGATGTTGCAGGCGTGGTGCGCCTGCAACATCCCTTAACTGCGTAAGTGGTTATCAACGATCGTGCTGAGCGGCTGTAAGCCACCTTTGTAACACCACTAGAATCTCACGACAGTCCGCTTCAACAGGGTTGTTATACGCCGTTTTCGCTTACGCATCGCATCCCATTTCAGCAACGCAGTGTGAGTAAGTGATTTAGCCTTAGCGTAGAGGCTTTTTTGAGTCCGGCGATAGCAAAGTCGGGGTGAGTCGCATCTAAGATCACATCGGTAGCCAACGGTTGAGTTGGAATACGACTGGTGATCAGTGCGAGAACGACATGACGATGTTCTCCGATCAGATCTGTTAACGCATGAGCGGGTCGAATTTTGCTATCAGAGAGATCATCGTAGGGAAACTCGACCAAAACAATGCTACGCTTCATGCTCGATCAGTTTGCCATCCTCTAGCGTGTAAATGTCTTCTTCAGGATCACTGAGTAGTTCAGTCGCCGACGTTTTGAGGGCTGCTAAAGACCATTCTTGAGACTCATCTAGCTCAGGAAACAGCAAGATGCCTCGAAAGCGGGTGGGTTTGGTGGCGGTCAGCGGTTGATCTAACTCGACGTTGCCTTGCTCGTTGATGCTGCCTGTGATTTCGATGGCTTTCATGTGCGGTGCGATCGCTCAACTGCTTCTAAATTACCTTATTTTTACGATCGCCCCTGCCTAATTGACTCAAGGGCGATCGCTTTTTGAGACGGCTTCAACTCCTTAGCAACGCTTGAAAGCCTGCTTGCTTAAAATGGTCGTCTGCCGTCAGCGCCTCTAAGATGCCTCGCTCTTGCATTACAACGAAAGATATACAGTCAATCAAGCCCCACTCTTTATCGATACGATGCCTAAACAGGTTGAACGCGGCATTGTAAAGTTCGTTGGTTAATGGAACGATTTCGACGTTGGGATCAGAGGTCAGTGATTCGAGTAGTTGAACGACTGCCATCCTGTACCGTTGTTTAGACAGTGCGTTGCCAATTTCTAAGAGTATTGCTTGTGTTGTCACTAGGCGAGTGTTGCTCTCTTCGAGTTGATTAGCCAGGTCAACTGCTCGTGCATGGTTTTGGTCAGTCGTTGCAGAGAGCGCGATCGCAAACGATGTATCCAGAAAGACCTCAGCCATTTTCCTGAGTTGCGTCACCGTACAAATAATGATCTAAATTCGCTGACCAATCTGGAGCACCTTGCAACTGAAGAGACTTGGCAGTTTGGAGAAACGACGCTGGTTTTTCGGGTGTCTTTGGTACAACGCTCTCAACTGTGATTCGCACTCGTGTACCAATTTCCAGGTTCAACGGCACAGTTGGATGAAGGGTGTTTCCATCAAAGACAGCTTCTAGGATCTGGATCATGGCTGTGCTCACAACGGCTAATGCCCTTAGTATATCGGCTTGATTCAAACGACAACTCTACTAGCGATCGCCGCCAACAAAACCTGAACCAGCGATCGCCGAGAAATTTGTATTGGCAAACTGCTTTGAACCGAGAAACCCAAGACCTCGGAGGTTTTGAAAACCTCCGAGGTCTTGGAGGGAAGTCTTGGAGGTGAGATGGGAACCTTAAAGTGCTGCATCAAACCCTCTCTATGCCACGTCGGGATCTCACGTTCCAGCCAGACCATTACTACCATCTCTACAATCGCGGTAACGATCGCAATCCCATCTTCTTTGAACGGGAAAACTACCTGCACTTTTTGCGCCTGGTGCGCCGACATCTGATTGAGCAAACTCTTGATGTGCTGGCCTATTGTCTGATGCCGAATCATTACCATTTGTTAGTGCGGTGTAAAACAGATGCAGTATCTGGAGCGATGCAACGGTTATCGATGGCATATACTAAAGCCATGAATCGGCGATTCAATCGAGTGGGGTCTTTGTTTCAGGGGCAGTTTCAGGCGATCGCTGTGGATAGTGAAGAGTACCTGTCCCATCTGACGCGATATATCCATCTCAACCCGGTAAAAGCTGGGATTGTGGCTTCTCCAAAGGATTGGGAATTTTCCAGTTATCTCGAATACGCCGGACTTCGGGCAGGCACCTTACCCAAGCTGGATGTTGTGCGGCAGCGATTTGTATCTGAGGCAGCTTATCAGGCGTTTCTGATGCCTGATGAGCATTCTTTGCCGACCATGACCAAAGATTTGGCAACGAACCTGAAAGCTCTCATGCTGGATGAGTAGACTGCTTTCAGACCGCTTGCCAGACTTCCGAGGTTTTGAAAACCTCGGAAGTCTTTTGTACCAGGTAACGACGAACCAGACCAACCAGACCTCGGAGGTTTTGAAAACCTCCGAGGTCTAAAAACTTATATCAGGAGGATTGGGGCACAGGGGATAGAATTGAGGGTTTGGATGCGGTGGGGAACAAATAATGGATGTTGGGTTTCATCCTTCAACCCAACCTACGGCGAGGGGCGATCGCGCTATTTTAGATTGATGCTTATTAGTTACGAAATCTATAAAGTCATTAACTTCCTCTAAAAGTGACTCCGGCAGCAACTGCACTTTATTCACAATACTTTCACGAATGTTCATAAAAATAGGCTCTTAATTTCCTACTGTCATAGCAAAAAATTAATTACAAAAATAGCCGCTTTCTTTGAGAATCGAAACAAACTCTTTGCCATGATCTAAGTTGTGTCTTTCTCGCCCTGGATATACAAAAACAGATGTTGAAAAGCCTTTAATATTACTACCATCCCTAATCTCACCACTTTTGAAGCTTGCTTTAAAAGTGCAACCACCTGTACGCTGACAAATACACGTTTTGTAAACATAGCTATAGTACTCATTGTAATACCCGTATCCAGCAGCAATAACAATAACGGCGGTTAAAAGTGCCACAAACTTCCTGCCTTGGCGCGTTTGAGGTCGTTTTTCATCTCTTAC
>JBBQFG010000166.1:0-11695 GCA_038321765.1 Elainellales cyanobacterium | reverse complement strand
CCCTTGTATCTTAAGAGTGTGGTAGACCGTCCCCCCTATGATTCTTGAAATCGAGATTTAGCTAGGGTCACCACACTCTTTGAACTCAGAGACACCTCGAATTATCGGCAGGGAATTCAGAGTTTCTGAATATCCCGAATGACGCAAGGTAGAGGAACATCTGAGACCCGTTAGAGCCTACTTATTAATTGGGAGCCCCCTGATGAGCGATCCGCTCCATTCGATTGGGATTGATGTGTGTAAACGGTTTCTCGACATTCATCTCTATCCCACCGGCAAGAGCTGGCGCGTTGCCAATACAGTCGTTGGACTCTTGTCGGTGCGTTCGCAGTTTCCAGAGCCAGCGCAAGTCCAGCGAATCGTTCTAGAATCGACTGGAGGCTATGAACGAGAAGCTGCATTGTGGTTGACTCAAGCGGGTTATCCAGTGGCGGTGATTAATGCCCGTCAAGGACGAAACTTTGCTCGGGCAATGAATCAGCAGGCAAAAACAGACCAAGTGGATGCCCAGGTTTTAGCGTTGTTTGGCGACAAGATCAACCCGCCTGTTCGCCCCTTGGCGAGTGAAGCCCAACAACAACTGGATGATTTAGTCACCCGTCGCCGTCAGTTGGTAGACATTCTAACGGCAGAGCGCAATCGCCTGACGCTATTACGGGGGAAAGCTCAAACGAATGTGGAATGTCACATAGAATGGCTCACGGAGCAAATCAAAGGACTCGATGCCGAGATCGAAGCCCAAATTCAAGCCTGCCAGCCGTGGCGACACATTCAAAAACTAGTCTTGAGCGTGCCGGGTGTAGGAAAAGTCATGTCTTCAACTTTACTCTCTGCTTTGCCAGAGTTGGGCAAACTGAGCCATAAGCAAATCGCGGCGTTGGTGGGCGTTGCCCCGTTTAACTATGACAGTGGACAAATGAGAGGAAAACGCCGAGTCTTTGGCGGTCGGGCGAACGTGCGACAGGTGTTATTTATGGCAACCCTGGTGGCGGTTCGCTACAATCCTGTGCTGAAGGCATTTTACAAGCGTTTATTAGAGCGGGGCAAACTGAAGAAGGTTGCCTTAGTGGCTTGTATGCATAAGCTGCTCACCATTCTGAATGCGATTGTCAAGCAGGGTAAGGCTTGGGTGCCTCCCGTCGGAGATGCCCAGCCCGAAAACGTTATCCTTCCCGCTTGACTTTCAAGATAATCGCTAAATCCCCCTTTTTAAGGGGGACTTTGAGTCCAGTTCCCCCCTTTTTATAGACGCGAAGCGGCTTCCCGAAGGGTAGGGGGCTAGGGGGATCAACAGGTACCTAAAATCACAGCAGACCACTTTTCAAACATCCTTTTAGGTTGAACTACTTAACACCAACATGACTGGGTAAAAGGCAAGCTGGCTATACGAAATCTCCCCTGTCCAATGAACAGGGGAGAAAAAATTTGAAGGTTCCCCGCAACGCCGTCTTACCTCAGCTTTTGACCTGGATAAATCCAGGTGGGAATCTCGGCTCCGGTTTATAGTTTTCGGGTACAAGCCCGATCTACTGCCACCGGAACATCATGGCTCCCTTCTTAAACAAGGCATAGATCATAAAACATTATTGGCAGTCACCAACGCCGCAGTAGAACCTCCATTATTGTAGCGATTTGAAGTCAAACAGGGGCAATGTGGAAATCCGTATAGGCTAAAAATTTTGGTAGTCCTAAATTTGTAAGGGTTTTCAGATGGGCGGGCTTCGCCCGCCCATCTGAAAACCCTTACCTCAATACCACTACCAAAATTTTTGACTATGGGTCTTATTTCGGCGTTGCTGAATTCTGAGATGAACAGCCCCACCTTATAAGAAGCAAGCTTCATCTCAGAATCACTCCTAAATTCACCAAATTTTCTCAGCTAATGATGAAGCAATTCTCAGGAAATTCTCAGAGAAAATTTGGGTCAGCCGACTAGGATAGCAGAGACAGCAAAAACGTCCTTAAACCTTTGATCCAACTGCTGTCTGGTGTCGTCTGGCATTTTAGATTGCAGGGATAGCAGCGCGAAGTCATTCGTAAGAGCTTCGACCAAGCGGATAGTTAACTGCTTGTGGGAACTGTCTGCTTGTGGAGACCGAAGCAGTCGAACGCGCAATCTCTGACGGCGCATTTAGAGCTGCTAGGTGGGTTCGTTGTGCGTATTGAACGCAACCGACTGGTGTGCAAGTTAAGCCATTGTTCAACCCTATTAACCCTCTAAAGTAGACAAGGAAATTATGAACTGGAAGGCACTTTCGTTAATTGCAGCACTAAGTTTGACGGCTACATTGGCCGCGTGTGGAAAACCGGCTGAGACCGCAGCTCCTGATGCGATGAGTCCTGCGGGCGATGCGATGAGTCCTGCGGGCGATGCAATGAAGAGTCCTGCGGGCGACGTAATGGCATCTCCTAGCCCTGCTACTGCTCCGTAGGTTATGGTTTGAAGCTTGATTTCTGTGCGGCAAATACGCGAAAAATCAAGCTTCAGAATTTTTCTGTCCGACTTTGTTAGCAACCTGTTTATGGATAACCGCTATGGACAAAACTTTGCTGCGGCGACGTCGGTTACTGGTTTATTTAGGATTGGGTGCGCTGGGAGCAACTAGTGCTGCGATCGCCATTCCTGCTCTCAAAAAATCTACAGCTCTGCTGCCTTCAACCCCGACTGCTTCTAGTAACGGAGCAGCGGCAAAAGCTACAGCGAAAGCAGCCGTTGGCGGCAAGACGCTGCCAGAGTTTCAGGGGATTAGCGAGTGGATTAATTCTGACCCTTTGACGATTGCTGAACTCAAAGGAAACGTCATTTTGGTGCAGTTCTGGACATTCTCGTGTATTAACTGTCAACGTACTCTGCCCTACATTACGCAATGGCACGGGCAATATGCAGCGCAGGGGCTAAAGGTGATTGGGGTGCATACACCAGAGTTTGCGTTTGAACGCGAACGGGGCAATATCGAAGATGCCCTGCGGCGGCACCAAATTACCTATCCAGTGCCCGTCGATAATGACTTTAAAACTTGGAACGCTTACGACAATGGTTACTGGCCTCATTTGTTTCTAGCCGATCGCCAAGGGGTATTGCGGTATGACCACATTGGGGAAGGGGCATATGAGGAAACAGAGGGAGTGATTCAGCAGTTGCTAGCGGAAACATGAGGGGTGAGTGGAGTAGACCGCTTGCGTGAATGCAAATATCTGTCCCTGCTCCGCAGAAGCAAGCTGTATCCTCATCGCATTTGTAGAAAACAGCATTCATGGCAGCAGACTAGTAGACCTCCTGCGTGAATCATTTCCCGGCTTCGCCGGGAAATGATTCACGCCCTCAAAAGGCATTCATGCAGGAGGTTTAGTGAAATGGAGGCAAAATGGGGACTGATCTGTCGATTGGGTTGGCGATCGCGGGGGGTGTTTTGACGGTGCTATCGCCCTGTGTGTTGCCTATTTTGCCAATTTTGGTAGGGCGATCGCTTCAGTCTAGTACCTATGGGCCTATAGCGCTGGTCACAGGTCTGGTGGCTGGGTTTGCGGTGGCGGGTAGCTTGCTAGGGATTTCGGCAAGCTGGTTAGGTGGGCTGGCGAATGGATTACGGACAGGGGCGATCGCCCTGCTACTGATCCTAGGACTGCTGGCCATTTTCCCAACTTGGAGCTACCGTTTATTTCGCTATCTGCCGATACACCGTTGGCTTAAGGAAACACCTCGCATTGGGCTAGCCGGAGAGTTTTGGCTAGGAACTCAGTTGGGGTTGCTCTGGACTCCCTGTGCAGGGCCTGTTTTGGGCAGTATCTTAATTCTGGCTGCTGTTCACCATCAGGTTGTCAGTTCCTTTAGTCTGCTGTTGGCCTATGGCATAGGAGCGGCTCTACCGCTGTTGGCGATCGCCTATAGCAGTCGCAGATTTAGCCAAAGATTGCTCAGCCTACGCGCCCACGGTGCAACGTTGCAGCGCATCGGTGGTGCGCTGGTAGCAGGAACGGCGATCGCGATCTTGTTGGGGTGGGATATACAAGTTCAGCTCTGGCTTGCACCGTTTTTTCCACGGCTGCCGCTTTAGTTTTACTAATAGTGGATAGTCTCAAACGTGTAATGTTTTAAAGCGCGGGCGTAGCCCGCGCTAATCGGTACTTTCCATCGGGTTGAATACCACCCCCATTAAATAACTCGGCTGGAACAGACCACAAACGTCCCTAGAGCTAATGCCAAGGTGATTGCCACTGCTCCGTGCCGCTGATGCTTCTAGTGCGATCGCCTAGCGTTTGGAGGAACGTTCAACCTTAGCGCTTTACAGAGGCAACTAGAGAAACACCCAGAATGACAAAGACAACACCTGCAATTCTTATGGGACTTGCAGCATATCGGGTCAAGCCGAGCGCCCCATAATGATCTAAGAAAAGGGATGCAATCATTTGACCTGCGATCGTCAGACCCAGCGCAAGTGCGGCTCCAATTCTAGGCGTTGCAAAAATGGTTGACCAGACATAAAGCGTTCCTAAACAGCCACCAACCCACATCCACCAGGACGTTTGAGTCAACGCAGATGCGGTCGGAAGTGGATATCGTGCCAAAAAACAGATAGCTAGCGATGCCAAAGTCCCTGCAAGATACGAAATAAATGTAACCTGCATCGGTTCACCCACAGAGCGTCGTAAGAGGGTGTTTAGGGCAACTTGAACCGGGAGAACTGCTCCACCTGCCAGTGCCGCTAAAAGATAGATCGTCCGCCCACCCATGGTAAAACCTCTAAGTTTTTGTCTTGACACTAAGTATCTTAACTTCAAGATACTTAGTGTCAAGAGTGTAGCAAATATCTTGATGTTAAGATAGTTGATTTGAAGAATTTGGTAGTCCTAAATTGGTAAGGATTTTTTGATGGCGAAGCCCGCCCATCAAAAAATCCTTACATCAATACCACTAAGTAGGTAGGCTTAATTAAATATAAGATTCTAAAACCCTGCGCCGCCCGCTGTGCGGGCGGCGCAGGATTTTAGAATTTGGTTTTTATTTAGGTTGAACTACTTACCAAGAATTTAAGTCGGGTGAAATTGAGCGAGCAAGGGATGAAACCAGATGCAGTCGATCAGATTTTGGCTCAGTGGCAGCGAGAGCGTCCTGACCTGGATGCATCGCCAATGGGCTTGCTTGGGCGAATGGCACGGCTCGCTAAGCATCTCGATCGCTCTATTCAAGCAACGGTGTCTGAGTTTGGGCTAAATCCTGGAGAGTTTGATGTGCTGGCAACCTTGCGTCGCTCAGGAGCGCCCTATCAACTTTCGCCAACGGATCTATTTAACGCGCTGATGGTTTCATCGGGTACAATGACCCATCGAATTGATCAATTAGAACAGGCTGAGTGGGTTAAGCGTATTCCCGATCTGGGCGATCGCCGAGGAACTTTGATTGTGTTGACAGCGCAAGGGTTAAATCTGATTGAGCAAGTGGTTGAAGCTCATGTTGCAAATGGACATAAAATTCTTAGCGCCTTGAAGGAATCGGAGCGTGAATCCTTAATGCGCCTGCTGCGGAAGCTATTACTATCCTTTGAACACTACTAAGGGATCAGCAAACAAAAATCATCCCGGTGTCATTCCCGCGCAGGCGGGAATCCATGATAAGCCTTCTGCTTGAGCCGGTATCTTATTTCAACGCAGTTCCCTAACTTCGCTGTAAGTAGGTGGGCTTAATTAAATATAGGATTCTAAAACCCTGCGCCGCCCGCACAGCGGGCGGCGCAGGGTTTTAGAATTTGGTTTTTATTTAGGTTGAACTACTTAAACCAAGTCCACGATGAGAACTGTAGTTTTAGCCCTCACCCCCAGCCCCACTCCCGAAGGGCGAGGGGAGCCGGAAAAGCTTTCAAAGTCCCTCTCCCTGACGAGAGGGCTTAAAGCCTTCGGCATATATGAAAAGGGTGAGGGAAAACTCTGGGTTTCAAGTTAGACGAGGTTTAACAGTCCCATTATCCATTTTTTAGAGCGTCAGCTTGCTCTTGAGTGGTAATGATGCTGCTGGGTGGAACTACAACTCCATCTGCTAGCGTTACACCTACCACGATCGCTTTCGTCCCGATAGTGACACTATTGCCAACCTTAGAGCGAAAAAGAATAGCATCGTCTTCAATAGTCAAGTTATTGCCGACCTCTAAAGGACCATGAAAGACGACATTATCACTCGTTTTTAGGTTAGAGCCAATGCGAATATTCGTGCCTTTAAGGGCGTGAAAAGTGACTCGATCTTCGATCACAGCACCGTCACCGATCACGATGGGAGCGCCTTCATCAGCTCGAATAGAGGTGCGTTGACCGACAATACTCTTACTGCCAAGCCGAACATCCCCAACGATACGGACAAACTCGTCAAGCTGAATCTTGTTTCCCAATGTGGGGCTGACGAGGTTTGAATTCCAGCTTGTAACAGGAGCCGCACTAGCCCCACTTACTGCATTAAATCCTTCAGATTCAAATAATTCAGCATAGTCTTCAGCAAACTCTTCGTTAACCTCTAAAACTTCATTTTGAAACTCAGCATTGTCTTCTGTTTTTAGGGATAGGGCATTTGCTTCTGCTTGTGTTGTAATTACCGCTCCAATTGGAACGAGGCGATCGCGCTTAATTCGCACATTTTCTAAGCGAGCACCATGCAAAACAAACGCGCCATCTTCTAACACCACATTGTTCAATTGGGCGTGGAACCCTACAAAGGTGAAATTGCCAATCTGCGAGTTCTTAACAATCGCCTGATGAGCAATACTGTTACGTTCTCCTGTACTGCTAGAAATCTCACCACAGGGTGCAGCAGGAGCAGGAGAATCATGGAGGGCTAAAAATAAAATGTTGTCCTGTAAATTTGTTTCATTACCGATACAAATCCGTGTGTTTGGATCAGCTCTTACAACAGTGTTACCAGCAACAAAGACCTGTTGCCCGAGTGATACATCTCCAAATAGTTCTACAAGAGGGCTGATGAAGCTCTCATTGACGCTAATTGGAACAGGCTGAAACAGGCTGAACAAGTCAGACGAGTTACTTGCGATCGCACCTTTACCACTTAAAACGCTGAATACTAGACCAAGCAGTAATGGAGCTACTAACCAACGACGTAGTGAGGATAAAGGCATAATAATCGTTCTCATTTATTTACAGAGAGTCATAAAGAGAGTTTTGGCATTGCTGAATCCAGGTATGAACTTTGTTGTGGGTGCCGTGCACTACGCGGCACCCACAACAAAGTTCGTATATCAAACCAACAACGCCAGAGTTTTCTCGTCATCTTCTGATACTTTCAGCAGGTCGTACCGTCTCTGACGTGAACCGCTATTTGTGTGGAGTACCCCCTCGATCGCCCTTATCTTAAACCCAACCCTTTCACTGATTCTTAGAATTTGGATCAATTACCGCTACTGAATCTCTGTGCCCTCTGCAATGTCTCATAAATGTAGTCGGATGGGCTGCAAAGATGATGAACCGCCGCTAAACTCAATCGTTAAGTGGGCTTACCCAAACTAATATCCCTCTAGCTATCTCCCTATGGACGATCTGACCGGATTTCTGAAACTCGCTCTTATTACCGCCACACCGATCGCCTTGGGAGCCTATGCTGGCATTGCCTCTGAGCGGGCTGGGGTAGTCAACATTGCGATTGAGGGCATGATGTTGACTGGAGCCATGATGGCACAATTGGTTGCTATGTATTCCTATGGCCCGATGCAGGGGTTGTTGGGGAGTTCCACGTCGGGCAACTCTGCGGCATTTACACCGATGATACTGAGTTTAATGTTGGGGGTGGTTGCAGGGGTGGTATCGGGTGCCCTGTTAGGAGGCTTACACGGCATTACCTCTATTCGGTTTAAAGCCGACCAAATTATCAGCGGCACTGTGATTAACTTGTTGGCCTGGGGGGTGACGGGTTGGGTGTTTCAACGCTGGATGACGGCCTCTGGTGGCGCACCCACGTCTCCCGGCACCTTTCCGCGCCTGCCAATTCCGCTGTTAAGCCAGTTGCCGATTGTGGGCGATTTGTTGTTTAATCACCAACCCTTGGTGTACGTCATGTTTCTGCTGACGGGGTTAATGTCCTACATGCTGGCCTATACACCATGGGGACTGCGGGTGCGGGCGGTAGGAGAACATCCTCGTGCGGCAGATACGGTGGGAATTAACGTAGCACGGGTGCGATACATCAGCGTGATTGTGGGCGGGGCGATCGCCGGGTTGGCTGGGGTGTGGCTATCACTCGAACAGGTCGGTTCTTTTACCTTGCGGATGACGGCGGGTCGGGGGTTTATTGCCCTAGCTGCCATGATTTTTGGGCGCTGGATGCCGCTAGGTGCGTTTGGAGCATCGCTGCTGTTTGGCTTGGGCATTGCCATCCAAATTCGAGCGGCTAGCCTCAGTTCCACGACGGGTTCCTGGTTGGCGGCGATTCCGTCCCAGGCTTATCAGGCCATTCCATATTTGCTCACGATAATTGTCTTGGCTGGGTTTGGCGGCAAGGCTACCCCACCCGCCGCCAGCGGTCAACCTTATGAAGGTCAAAAGTAGGGGCTTTGCCCCTACCAATCGATCACGACTGTCTAAATTCCGCTGTGAGCCTGGATTTTTCTTGGCTCTCAAACAGATTCTATAGATCCTGTAGCTGCGCTATGCTGCGATTAGTGCCCCCACATTTTTGCAGATTCCTATGACTAGCGTTTTAATTGATAGCGTTCCATCTTCCCCCAATCCGCTTTCTACACCACGCTTTTTACAACAGTTGCAATGGGTATTTGACCCGGTCGGCTATATGCAGGGGGCGGCTCGACAATATCCCGATATTTTTGCGGGTGGGGTTGTCGGTTTTGGCAATAATCTCGTGTTTGTCAATACGCCTGAGGCCATTCAAGAAATTCTGACTAACGATCGCAAAACCTATGCAGCATTGGGCAGTTTCAACCGGATTTTGAGTCCATTATTGGGCGATTACTCAGTTGTCATAATCGAAGGCGATCGCCACAAGCGTCGTAGACAGTTGCTCATGCCGCCTTTCCATCGGGAACGAATGCGGGAGTACGGTCAATTGATCTGCGACTTAACAAAACAAACGCTGAGTCAGATTCCAGTTGGCACCGCTTTTGTAGCCCGAACCGTCACCCAAACTATTTCCCTAGAGGTAATTTTGCAGGCCGTGTTTGGGGTGTTTGAAGGAGAACGCTGCGAACAGCTCAAAACGATGCTGACGGCGATGATGGATGTGTTTTCATCACCCCTGTCATCTAGCCTCCTGTTTTTTCCAGGGTTGCAAAAAGATTGGGGAGCGTGGAGTCCTTGGGGCAAGTTTGTGCGCGATCGCCAACGTCTAGATGAATTGATTTATGCCGAAATTGCTGAACGCCGCGCCAATCCTGAACCCGACCGAGTCGATATTCTCTCGCTGCTGCTGTCGGCCCACGATGAAACCGGACAACCCATGAGCGATCGCGAACTGCGCGATGAACTGGTTACCTTAATGTTTGCTGGCCATGAAACTACCGCTACTGCTATGGCTTGGGCGCTCTATTGGATTCATCGTCAGCCGCCCGTTCGTCAAAAACTACTGACTGAGCTAAAGTCTGTCGATCTGTCAGACTCCACAAGTATTCTCAAACTTCCTTACCTGTCTGCTGTTTGCAATGAAACTCTGCGGATTCATCCGGTTGCAATGCTCACGTTTCCAAGAGTGGCGCAAGAACCTACAACCCTGTTAGGGCATGACCTCAATCCGGGTACAGTTCTGATGGGGTGCATCTACCTGCTGCACCAACGTCCAGACCTGTACCCAGAACCTCATATTTTTCGACCTGAGCGCTTTTTAGAACGGCAGTATTCTCCTTACGAATTTTTACCCTTTGGCGGCGGGGTGCGGCGCTGCATTGGAGAAGCGCTGGCTCAGCTTGAAATGAAACTTGTGTTGGCAACTATTCTGACCCACTATGACCTAGCGCTAGCAACGACCACACCTGAATCTCCTCGCCGTCGTGGCGTTACCCTTGCCCCTAGCCACGGGGTAAGGATGAAATTGAATGGCTCTTTGAAGGTGTTAAGTAGTTCAACCTAAATAAAAACCAAATTCTAAAACCCTGCGCTGCCCGCTGTGCGGGCGGCGCAGGGTTTTAGAATCTTATATTTATAGCCATAGACGGATTGGTTAGGACGGGGTGCAGGGGTGGAACCCCTGGTTGGGGGCAAAGCCCCCACACCCCCTTTGATCCCAGTGTCCTAACCTTTGTGGCGACAGCTATAATTAAGCCCACCTACTTACCCCTGAGCTGGCCAATCGTCTTGCCGCCATTGAACCATCTCTCGCTTGGCACGGGTATTTTTGATATGTTTCTTAACTGTATCTACGCTGATAAAAAGTTGAGCGGCGATTTGGCTGCGGCTGTTGCCAGCCCGATGCAATAGCCAAACTTCCGTCTCGCGGGGCGTTAATCCACAGGTTTGCGCTTCGGCGATCGCCAGTTGTCGAGTCAGTTGTGCTTTGTCTTCTAAAATGACCAATAAACTGTGGCGATCGCCTTCATCCAATTTCACCCATCGCGTCCTGACTCGGATGCTGTTCAGGTGTCCGGCGTAAAATTCACCCTCTAGAACTGAAATAGGTTCGGGGAACCCTGTGCTGTTGTCAGGTTCTGTCACGGCCTGACAAATTTTCCAGATCTCTCTGGGGACAAATGGAGAATGATGTGGATCTCGCATCAAACTGTGGCATATTAACCGAGCATATTGGTTAGCACACACCAAGGTTCCCTGGTCAGTCACAATCAAAAGGCCGTCAGAAAAACCGTCAAAGATCTCATCAATGTTCATGGCTAAGGGGGGGCTTAGTTGATTGATCAATTGAATCTACGGGAGCGTCTAAGGGGGCTGACGCTTAAACTGAAGTCGAATTTTGTTTCCACAAAGAGAGCAGCGATCGCCAACGCAAAAAAACCAGAATTTTGCCTTAAGACGCTCTTGTGAGACTCTCAAAGCTAATGTGATATTTGAACTGGTTGTTTATTTGGTTGAAAGATGTGTGCAGTGAACCTTGTAAAAAACAAGCACTCTATTTGAAAGACGATCGCTGATGTTGCATAAAGGAGATGGGCGATCGCCAGACTTAACCAAACCGGAAGACTGGCGGAACTCTAACCGAGCGTCCGTGGTGTCACCCTCTGCAAAGGACTACACAAGGGGTAAGACCCATTTCGGTTGGGCTTTTATATTCTCCCAGCCATGCTAAAAACGTTAATAGCGCAGATGGGTTGCAGTTTCTTGAACCGTTTGTTGAGTGAGCGGTTCAAAAAAATCATACCCAGATTAAGCAATGCCCAAAATCATTACAAGTTATAGGACTACTCCAAAAAGAAAGGCGGCGCATCCGGTAGGTTGCGCCGCCGTTCGTTTAACTTTGTTTACGTGATGTATAGCGGTAGCCATGATCAATAGGACGCCTCCCTGTCATTCCCACGCAGGCGGGAATCCATCTGCTCGATAGGTGCCAGCGTCATTCCCGCGCAGGCGGGAATGACGCTGGCATGTCCTAAGCTTTATGACTATGGCTATAGAACTCATTTGACATCTTTCCGGTGATCGCGAATATTTTGTAGGGGCGAAGCATTTGCATCAATATTCTGGCAACGCAGCGTCAATTCGAGTGCAAATGCTTCGCCCCTACTGCCCAAAAATCGCCCTAAATCTC
>JBBQFG010000165.1:0-11781 GCA_038321765.1 Elainellales cyanobacterium | reverse complement strand
AAGATAGTTGGAGGGCAGCTTCCTGCAAAAATAGCTCGGTGCCAGGTTAATTATGAAAACAGGGTTCTGCCACATACGGCAGAACCCTGTTCGTTTTAACCAGTCTTAAGCAGGTTGAATTAACTCATCCAGAAGTAGGGTGTTTGAAACGTCGGTCAGTGCGTAAAAAAGCCCACTCGGTATAAGCTGCGAATAGATAGTCCACAGCACGAGAGAGCCATATGAATAAAGTTTACCCTAGCAACCTGAGTCGTGATCAATACGAGTTTCTCAGCGAACTGCTTCCCGATGCAAAACCGGGTGGTCGTCCTCGTGAAGTCGATCTGTGGGACATGCTCAACGCCATTTTCTATGTTCTAGTTGAGGGCGTGCAATGGCGGGCGTTACCGGGAGACCTTCCCGCTTGGCAGGCGGTGTGCACCTGTAGCAATCGAAGGGTTAGATAGGACAAGATTTTTAAGTGATACTCACTTCCCTGTTTATGATGAGTTCAGAGCAATGTCCTAACCAGCCCTTCAATTGCTATATTTGCGAAACTGGCGTAAAGACGGAACCTGGATGCGGATTCACGACCAACTGCGCGAATGGACGAGGATTGAGCGGAACCGCCATCCCAGTCCCACAGAAGCCATCATTGACAGTCGTGTCAAGAGTGTCCCAGGTGTGCACCAGGATGTGGGATTTGATGGAAGCAAGGTGATCAAGGGACGAAAACGATTTTTGAGTGTCGATACTTTGGGGTTAGTTTTACCGATACTCATCACCGCCGCCAATATCGGGGAACGCACGGGGGCAAACGAGTGCTCAAACGGGTCAAACGGATGGACAAAGCCGTGTCTCGTCTGACTACGATCTTATGGTGAGGCGGTTGGCATAATTTTTGACCTCTCCAAACTTTTCAAACACCCTCTAACTGGTGAGGAATCTTGCCATTATCGTAAATCCAAAACCCCTGGCAACTCTAGCTCCTTACTCTACTGATTTTTTCATAGCGGCTTTAAGGACTTAAAGAAATGTAAAATTAGGGGGAACTCTTTAACTCCTGCTTGATTGTGACCATCCAGCCGTCTATTCAATTTAGTAAAGCCCGTCAGGTATCTTTGTTTCGTAGTATTGTGTCAGACGCTCTTACGGTGTTTTGGGGCGATTGGCTTGATTTGCGGGTGCGGTTGCTGCAAGTGGCATCGTCTGGGTTGATTTCGCCGTTAATTTACATCTTGGCCTTTGGGCTGGGATTGGGCAGTGCGATGGATGTAGCGATGAAGCCTCCCGCGGGCGAAAACTATTTGCAATTTATTTTGCCCGGAATGGTAGCGCTGTCGTCAATGACGATTAGTTTTGGCGGCACAACGTTTTCAATTTGTGGTGAACGCCTTTACACTAAAACGTTTGAGGAAGTTTTGCTGATGCCCGTTCATCCACTGGCTCTCTTCTTGGGAAAGATGCTGGCGGGGATGCTGCGCGGTCTAATGACATCGGCATCGGTGATTCTGATTTCGATTCTGGTAACAGGAAATTGGCGATTTCTCAGTCCGTTGTTTCTACTATTATTGGTCTTAAACTGCGCTGTATTTTCTGGGTTGGGCGTGATTGTTGGGCTAAATGTTAAATCGTTAGAGGGAGTAGGGCTGCTCAATAACTTTTTGATTGTGCCAATGTCGTTTTTAGGCGCTACTTTCTTTGACCCTGCCACGCTGCCGACAGTTTTAAAGGCTGTGGTCTACTTGCTGCCGCTGACCTATACCAGTACTGGTCTGCGAGCAGCGGTTTATCTGCCGCTATCTCAGTTTCCTTGGTACAGTATTCCAGTGTTAGTGCTGGTGGCGATCGCTCTTTCAGCCGTCGGCGCGTACCAATTTTCTCACCAAAAAGACTAAGCCTTTTCAACCTTTGATTCTCATGTCTTCTGACGATATTCGTGCCACACGTCTTGAAAAAGCGAACCAGTTGCGAGAGCTGGGCTTCAATCCTTATGCCTATCGGTGGGATGTGACTCACCAAGCTGCTTCACTTCAGGCAGCTTACGCTGATTTGGCAGCCGGGGAAGAAGTAGAGATAGAAGTATCTATTGCGGGACGGATCATGAATCGGCGCGTGTTTGGCAAGCTGGCCTTCTTCACGCTTCAAGATGAAACGGGCACTATTCAGCTTTATTTAGAAAAAGCAAAAATTCAAGATGGAATGACAGGTGTAGATGATGATGCCTTTGGCCATCTAAAGCAACTATCAGACGCGGGCGATATTATCGGTGCCAAGGGCACTATTAAGCGCACTGACAAGGGCGAACTCTCCATTAGCGTTAGCAAGTACACTATTCTGACGAAATCCCTACAGCCTTTACCAGATAAGTGGCATGGGCTAACGGATGTGGAAAAGCGCTATCGTCAGCGCTATGTGGATTTAATTGTGAGTCCCGATGTCCGAGAAACCTTTCGACGACGAGCGCTGATTACAGCAGCGATTCGACGATATTTGAGCGATCGCAACTTTATTGAAATTGAAACGCCCGTGCTGCAATCAGAAGCGGGGGGAGCCGATGCGCGTCCTTTTGTCACGTATCACAACACTCTAGAAATTGATCTGTATCTGCGAATTGCTACGGAACTGCACCTGAAGCGGCTGGTAGTTGGTGGGTTTGAAAAAGTATTTGAACTGGGGCGTATTTTTCGCAATGAGGGCGTTTCGACTCGCCATAACCCGGAGTTTACCAGTATTGAGGTCTACTGGGCCTACGGCGACTACCACGATATGATGACCCTCACTGAGGCGTTAATTACCTATCCTGCTACCGAGGTGCTGGGCACGCTGAAAGTTCCCTATCAAGGCCAGGAAATTGACCTAACTCCGCCCTGGCGGCAGGTGAGTATGCACGATTTGGTACACGAACATACGGGACTGGACTTTGCTCAGTTCAAGACTCTAGAGGAGGCGAAAGCGGCTGCAAAGGCGACTGGAATTGGCGGGAGCGAGGCGTGTGATTCTATTGGTAGGCTGCTGAACGAGGCCTTTGAGCAAAAAGTGGAAGCAACGCTAATTCAGCCGACGTTTGTTATAGACTACCCTGTTGAAATTTCGCCGTTAGCCAAGCCCCACCGCAGCAAGCCGGGACTGGTAGAGCGATTCGAGCTATTTATCGTGGGACGAGAAACGGCAAACGGTTTTTCAGAGCTGACCGATCCTGTGGATCAGCGCGATCGCCTGGAAGCACAATCTGCCCGCAAAGCCGCTGGTGACCTGGAAGCCCAGGGAGTAGATGAGGACTTCATCATGGCGTTGGAATATGGTATGCCGCCAACGGTGGGGATGGGAATGGGCATCGATCGCTTAATCATGCTGCTGACTGATTCGGCTAGCATTCGTGATGTGATTGCGTTCCCTTTGCTAAAGCCAGAACGAAATGACGAAATCTCCCGCAGCGAATAGGGATGGGTTCTTATCTGTTGATGGCCTCTTGCCTCTTGCTCATTTGTCCCACTCTTGCCGAATGGTGAGGCCGCGATCGCCCATAACTTGCTCGAACAACTCTGTAGGCAGGGCTTGCTCAACAGCCCAAACGCCAGGTTTGTGCAGTTGTCCTGCCAAAATAAGCTGAGCGATACTACCCGTTCTATAGCCTGCGGCGATCGCCGTATTCTCGTGGACTAGCGTTGAGCAATAGCGCCGAGTCTTACCGTCTTTTTGCCCGATGATCTCTGCCCGAATGCCAACGCCGATACCGCTGACGCGATCGGTAACGTTGGTCATTAAATAGCTAACCCGCGACAGAAACTCAGTTCCTGCCGGGTTTTGAATCCATGCTTTGGGAAAAATGTGGGCAGCAATCCAGGTTAAGTGATTGTAGAAGTCGGGAATAGAGCCAAACTTGGTAATGACAGTGTGAACTGGGAACGTCTCTGCCAGGGTGAAAGTTTCGGGCATTTCGTACCAGTAGACGTGGGCGGTGCCGTAGGGCGGCGGTAAGGCGATCGCTTGGCGATCGCTGTACGGTTTGGTCAGTCTCCACTGACCTCCGACCCAGGCCAAAAACGGCTGCATTAGTCCCAAAAAAGTAGTTCGCATCACCGTTAACCCTGCCCCACCCGACCCACTCACCACATAGCTGAGATGAATTTCAGCAGGCTGATCAAAGTGCTCGACCCCCTGGCGTACCATGCTGTTTGAAATGCCAGGAAAAATGCCCGTATTCGCAATTGCTGTGATGCCTGCTTGTTCTGCTGCGGCGCTACGGCTCAATACTTTGCGTGTAAAGCTGACATTATCGCTAACATCCAAATAATTGACTCCCTGCTGAATGCAGCGATCTAGCACGCACTCATCGCGGTAGTGAAATGGCCCAGCGCAGTGGATAACCAGGGTAGACTGGGCGATCGCCTTCGTCAATCGATCGCCTTCCGAGAGATCCAGCGTCATTGTTTGAATCCGGTCAGCCGTTACGCGGCTGCTGAGGAGCAAATGAGGCAATTCTCGATGATCCGTTTTACTCGTAATAGTGATTGACGCATTGGTATGATGCAACAAATCTAGTGCAACGCTGCTCCCAATCCGGCCTCGACCGCCTAAAATTAGTACCCGATTGGTCGCCATGCCAAGTTACGCAACCAATTCTTCAACAGAAATTGTGAAGCCCAATAAAACCTTCTGGGTTTGTGCCGTGTCTCCAGCCACAAACACCCGTCGAGAATCCGCTGTCACTACGATGATCCAGCTTGCCTCTGGATACACCAGCCAGACTTCTTCCCCTCCTGATTCTAAGTATTCTTGAGCTTTAGCGATTACTTCCTCCGCTAGATCGGTGGGAGAAACAATTTCGGCGCTCAACGGAAAACTCTGAGGTAGCACCTTAGCGCTGCCAAACTGTTGTACCAAGTCTGGGGTTAGATAGGCGACATCGGGCGATCGCCCCTGCCGTGTCGTGCGACAGGGAACGTCGGTATAAACTTCCCCTCCTGGCTCCGAGGCGGTTTTGTGAATTCTCCAAAGGGAACCCAGACGATTTTGTATTTTACTGTGTTTGAGTGTCATGTCTGTTTTTTCAATCAGCTCCCCGTTAACCCATTCAGTGTTGTTAGGTGGGCTTGCCAGCCAGTCTTCCAAAGAAAAGCGGTGAAGTTGAGTTGGGGGAACGGATGATGTAACCATCGTTTAGGGTTGAGCGATAGGGGTTTAACCACTAGTTTAGGCGATTCAATGTGGACGATCGCCCAGCTTCAGTTGCTGCTACCCAAGGTAAACAGGCCAATCATGGTAATGCTATTCCACAAGCTATGCAGGAAGATTGGGGCTAGGAGGTTGCGCGATCGCGTGTATACGATACCCAATACGGCTCCCAACATGGTTAGCGGCAGCACTTCTGAAACGCTGAGATGGGCAACGGCAAACAGCAGGCTACTGAGGGCGATCGCCCCATTCACAGGAACATAGCGCGTCAATGACGGCAGCAAAAAGCCCCGAAACAGCGTCTCTTCAAAGATGGGAGCCGCCACTGCCGCCGTAAACAGAAAAATGCCCAGCGCTATTGGATCACCCTCATCTAACACGATTTGCAGTAGCGGATTACTTCCCCCTTGCCCCTGCCAAATTTGCTGATTCAACAACGACACCCCGATCATGAGCGGTAGTGCTGTCATGTAGCCTCCTATCCCCCATAGTGGCCACTTACTCAACCACTTAAAGCGAAACCAGCCTTCTGGCAGCGGAAAAAACGGTTTCAGTGACCAATACAACACGGCCAATCCAGACCCTGCCATCAGCAGATAGTAGGTCAGCGCATAGACCGCCTTAGCGCGGGTGCCAAAGGCGCTGAAGCTAACTCCCAAGGCTCCAACCAGCAGAGGGGCAACAACCTGACCCGCAAAGAAAAACCCCACAATCAACACTTGCCAAATCGTCTCCCAATCCCAGGGAGTATCCCAAGCAGCGTCGCCGTTGAGCGCCAAAATTGCTTGCTTGCCCTGAACTACCCGCTGCACTACGAGACTGATCAGCAACCCTGCCCCAAGTACACTGCCCAGCAGAGGTACAGTACCCACCAGCGCCAGTTTTACTAGGGTTTTCTCGGCTAGCTGCTGTGCGTCTGCTTGCAAGGTAGTGAGCTGGTCGGTGCGCTGTTGAAGCTGGTAGAGCCGGTTCAGCCCTACATAACGAAACCATCCATCCAAATGTTGTTGAAGCTGAGATTCGGCATCTGGCAAAATCCGGGCGGGTTCGCTCCAGATCCCAATTAGGGTTTGAGCCGTACTTACAATGTCGTGAGGCGTAGAAGGATTTGAAATCGCTGCCGGAGTCGATTCTAAAGGAGGCACCGATTCTAAAGGAGGTGCCTCACCCATTACAGGCTCTGAACGTCGCTGAATGAGTCCTGTCCAGGTTTTAACAGCAGTTTCGGCGTTCCCTTGTTGAGCTTGAATCGTCCCGATGCCCAAGTCGAGTTGGTCAATTAGCGTTTCCTGTTGCTGAATCAGAGGCTGTAGCCGTTCTGCGGTTGAAGCGGTGGTTCGGGCTGGAATGGGGCGAGGCGATGGGTCGGCTAGGGTAGCGGGCGCTTGGTTAAGGCGCGATCGCAGCGTTTCCAAGTCGGCCTGAGCCGTTTGGCGCACAGTCTGATACTGTTCCAGCGCTGTCTTTAAAGGGTCGCCACCCAGGATTGCTTTGCGGAGAGCAGACACCTCTGGCTCTGCCTGGTCACTGGTGACTGGCTCAGTCGCAGATAGCAGTAAATTTGTTTGATAAAGCTCTAGCTGATTAGTAATTTGGGGTTCTCCAAAGCTCTTTAGCAGCGCACTGCCCACCAAGATCACCACAAAAAGCGTCAACACGCCCAAAATTAGTCGTTTGATGGTCATCTTTAAAGTTCCTTGAGCCGATCCCTAACTACGTAGTCCAACCTAAATAAAACCTGTTTCTAAAACGTTGCGTTGCCCCCGTAGCAAGCCGCGCCAAGTTTTAGCATCATGTTCAACGATGCTTATTTACTTGCATTGGAGTGTCGAGCGTGCCGTAATGTCACTCTGTCCAAGCTAAATCAGGATTCTTTATCCTAGAAGCATTTCTTTGGCATTATCTCACTGTTTTTTAGTAGGACGGTCGTGTTTCAGCTACCCTTCCGCAAAAACTATTGGATTTTATTTAATTCACGATTCGTAAGGATTCCGATAACGAACACGGTAGAATGCTCCTATTTGGGCGATCGCTTTCCATGCGTCATTCAACGTCCTGTATAAATGCTCTTGGAGATGTGAGTGAGTTCCGGCAAAACCGGAAACTTATCCCACCCATCGGCTCAGGCAGTCTATCGTGTTCACACCTACATTGTGGAGGGTATCGCTCTGGCTACTCGCGTCATCTTAGTGCGTCATGGCATCAGCACCTACAACGTTTTGGGCAAAGTTCAGGGCCACTGCGACGAGTCTACCCTGACTGACGAAGGGCGTGAGGGGGCGCGTCGAGTTGGCTTGGCTCTTCAGGGCATTCGCTTGAATGCAGCCTATAGCAGCCCCCTGAAGCGAGCAAGAGAAACCGCTGAAATGATTCTCTCGGCCTCAGCTCAATCGCCAGATCAATTGCCAAGACTTCAGTTCAGGGATGATCTGAAAGAGATTAATCTAACAGATTGGGAAGGGATGTCGTTTGACGAGGTGAAGCGGCAGTTTCCGGAAAAATACAAAGTGTGGCGCGATCGCCCCCACGAATTACAAATGCAGCGGTCTACCCCCGATGGACTGCTTCCCTTTTACCCTGTGCCTGCCCTCTATGAGCAAGCGCGGCAGTTTTGGCAGGCTGTTTTGTCCGCGCACTCAGAAGAAACCATTTTGTTGGTTGCCCACAGCGGCATTAACCGCGCTCTAATTTGTACTGCTGTGGGGCTAGAGGCGACCGACTACCCCGCCTTTGGGCAAATGAACTGCGCCATTAACGTGCTGAACTTTTCTGGCGACTTTGGCCAACCCGTCCAACTCGAATCCGTTAATCTAACCGCTCATTTAGACATACCCCTGCCAACACAGCGCGAAGGCCAGACGGGGCCTCGTCTGCTGCTCGTCCGCCATGGCGAAACCGATTGGAACCGGGAGAAGCGATTTCAGGGGCAAATCGACGTGCCACTAAACGAACGAGGCCGCCATCAGTCTGAAAAAGCTGCCGCGTTTCTTCAAGATGTGCTGATTGATCGGGCGGTGACCAGCCCCATGCTGCGTCCCAAAGAAACGGCGGAGATTATTTTGAAGTCCCATCCCAAGATTTCGTTAGAGATGGACGATCGCCTCTGCGAAATTAGCCACGGCCTCTGGGAAGGCAAGCTAGAAGAAGAAATTCAGGATGTCTATGCGGATGAACTCGCCGCCTGGAAAGATGCGCCAGAAACCGTGCAAATGCCAGCCGGAGAAAACTTGCAGCAGGTCTGGGAGCGGGCGATCGCCGCTTGGGAATCTATCGTAGCGACTGCACCCACAGACCGACCCACCACTACGCTTGTTGTGGCTCACGATGCCACTAACAAAGCCATTCTCTGCCATCTGATCAACCGAGGAGCTAGACACTTCTGGACGTTCAAACAGGGCAACTGTGCTGTCACTGTGATTGATTACCCCAAAGGCTGTGGCAGTACACCTATTATTCAGGCACTCAACATCACTACCCATCTAGATAGTGGTGTATTGGATCGCACGGCAGCGGGGGCATTGTGAAGAAAATGTGTCGTTGATGGTTCGCAAGATCTTGCAGCCCATCAACGACGGGTCTAGACGATTTAGTCCTAACTTCTAGCCTCTTTTCCTATGCCAAGTGAATTACTGCGCCAAGTTCGGGTGCTTGATCCAGCTAATGATGAGGATCGGGTCACGGATGTACTAATTGTAGATGGCTGGATTCGGGCGATCGCCCCCCACTTATCTGCGCCCTCAAATGCAGATGTCCAAGACTGCACGGGGCTAGTGCTCGGTCCCGGATTGGTCGATTTGTATAGCCACTCTGGCGAACCAGGATTTGAGTCAAGAGAAACGCTAGATTCCCTCATGGCTGCGGCGGCGGCAGGCGGGTTTACGCGGGTGACGCTGTTGCCCACTACCAATCCTGCGATTGACAATGCCGCGATGCTGGAGTGGATGCGATCGCATGTGTCTCTGCCGTCGCCGCAGCTTCAATGTTGGGGTGCGTTGACCGCCGGAGCAGCGGGTCAGCAGATGGCAGAGTTGACAGAACTGGCAGAATCGGGCATTGTCGGCTTTGCCGATGGGTTGCCTCTCCAAAATTGGGGACTACTACGGCGATCGCTAGAATACGCCCAGGCCTTAAAGAAACCGATTGCGCTGTCCTGTTGCGACCTACAACTGCGGGGCAACGGAGTCATGCGAGAAGGCACAGATTCTATGCGGGTGGGGCTACCGGGTGCGCCTGCGATCGCCGAAACTGCTGCTCTAGCCGCCCTGCTCGAATGTGTAGAGCAAATTGGTACGCCCATCCATATCATGCGGGTTTCTACCGTCCGCAGTGTGGCGTTGATTGCCCAAGCCAAGGCGCGTTACCTGCCCATCACTGCCAGCACCACCTGGATGCATCTGCTGCTGAATACTCAATCGCTACAAAGCTACGACCCTAATTTGCGCTTAGAGCCGCCGTTGGGCACTCCAGCCGATCAGGCTGCATTGATTCAAGCTGTGAATGATGGGATCATAGAAGCGATCGCCATCGACCACAGCCCCTACACGTACGAAGAAAAAACCGTCCCCTTTGCAGAAGCCCCGCCGGGGGCAATCGGTTTAGAGCTAGCACTACCTCTGCTTTGGCAACAACTGGTCATGTCAGGCGCTCTCTCTGCTCTGACGCTCTGGCGCGCCCTCAGCATCAATCCCAGCCGCTGTCTGCAACAAAGCTGCTCGACGGTTGCAGTAGATGCGATCGCGGAGTTGACTCTGTTTGACCCTCAACAGCCCTGGCTAATTTCGGGAAAAACGCTCAAATCTCTGGCGCGCAACACACCCTGGCTAGGTCAGCAGATTATGGGGCGAGTGGTCAAAACGTGGGGGTAGCTCTGTATTAAAACTACAAATGAAAGGGTATCCCGCGAATCGGGATACCCTTTCATTTGTAGTTTTAATACGCTTGGTTTAGGCGATCGCTACGTTATTGCCTAGATTAAACATTGCCTAGATTAAACAGGCTTCTATGGCTGAGCTTGGGGCTGAGCTTGGGGCTGAGCTTGGGGCTGAGGTTGAATTTGGGGCTGCGGCTGATCTTGATAGGCCGGATCGGGGCCAATCTCTCCAACACGGGCGGGAGGCCAAAAGCGCACGACCGCACGACCAATGATATTGTCTTTGGGAACGTATCCCCAAAAGTGGCTGTCGTAGCTGTTGTTGCGATTGTCACCCAACACTAGGTAAGAGTCAGGCGGCACTACTTCAGGACCCCATTGATAGTCGGGCGGCGATTCAATGTAGCTTTCTTGAATCGGTTCGTCGTTAATATAAACTCGCTCGTTTATCACTTCTACTTTTTCGCCTGGTAGGCCAATCACTCGCTTAATGAAGGCATCTTTAAGGCTGGGATTTTGCTGCTTCAGTTGATCCGTGGGTTGGAAGACCACGATATCTCCCCGATTGGGGCCCTGAAAGTGATAGCTGACTTTTTCTACAATCAGGCGATCGTTCACCTCTAGCGTCGGCAGCATAGACTCCGACGGAATGTAGCGAGCCTCTGCCACAAACGTTCGAATGCCCAGCGCCAAAAATACGCTTAACCCGATAGTTTTAAGTCCTTCTACCCAGGGGTTTTCGGAATGCTGTGGAGCGGTGATAGGTTGACCAGAGGTATTTTCAGGCACGTTAGGATTGGATTGACTAGACATTCGTAAATGAATAACAGATGCAGTTGAACAATGCTCCGACGCAGCAGGCGATCGCTGGAGCCAGCGATAAAAAATAGGGTGTGGGTTTACTGTAAACTATCCACGCTGCTATAACCCGCCTAATACATCCACACGATAGATCAAATTCCGCTTGACGACAGTGTTTATAGAAAGATAAAAGGTTGCCCATGCCTGTTTCATCCAGTCTTCTTATTCGTCGTGCCCATGTTTTACATCCCGATGGGACGTTAGCTGTGGCCGATGTCAGCGTTCAGGCTGGCAAAATTCTTCAGGTGGCTCCTGAGTTGTCGGTAGAACCGGGCTATGAAGTAATAGACGCTACGGGGCTAACATTGTTGCTGGGGGCAATTGATCCCCAAGTTCATTTCTGAGAACCGGGGCTAGAACACAAGGAAGATTTGTTTACAGCGAGCTGCGCCTGTGCGAAGGGCGGCGTAACTTCTTTTTTGGAAATGCCCAATACGCGCCCCCTGACAACGACTCAGGCGACGCTGGATGACAAACTGCGGCGGGCAGCAGAAAAATGTTTGGTCAATTATGGATTTTTTGTGGGAGCGACCGCAGAGAATTTGCCTGATTTACGGCAGGTGAACCCTACCGCTGGCATCAAGGTATTTATGGGGTCAATGCACGGGGCGCTGCTCGTGGGAGATGAGGCCGCGCTCGATCGCATCTTCTATGGGTAAGGCGCTAGTGTTTGACGAACAGGCCGCTATTTCACTCTAGATTGGACTAATTGGTTTGCAAAGTTGAGTGACAGGATGCCATGAGAAATTTGATCAACCCCAGCTAGGGGTTGAGCCCAATGCAGTTGATGGCAACATCCGCGAAGCTAAGCTGCTGTGGGGTTAGCACGCCTAGGGGATTGCTCGGATTGTTTGCGTCGAGAGACTCGTTTTTTGACCGTTGGATAACGAGGA
>JBBQFG010000164.1:0-11834 GCA_038321765.1 Elainellales cyanobacterium | reverse complement strand
AGATTGTCATACAGGGCTTGGCGAAATTGCTGAAGTTGTTTGAAAATCATGAGGTCAATGTGATGAATACTTCATTGACCTTACGGCAGTCGGTGGCTCTCATTGACTGCCTCTCTCTTCAAAGTTAGTCCAAACTAAAGTTATTTAGGTTGAACTACTTAACGCCACCGTTATCTAGCTCACCCAAGCAACTTTGCAGTAATTATCACCGATAGGAAGGGCATCTTAATAGTTAAATGGGGAGGTACTCGCTATCTGGCCACGGCACACCCGTTTGCCCTTAGGGAACTGCGTTGAAATAAGATACCGGCTCAAGCAGAAGGCTTATCATGGATTCCCGCGCAGGCGGGAATGACACCGGGATGATTTTTGTTTGCTGATCCCTTACCTCTTCTAACAGCAATGCTGCTCAGGCAGAACAAAACCCAATCTAGGAAATCTCTTGTGCAGAAACCTGCACCCAAATTACTGCTTTGGATGGAACGGCGGGTTTGGTTGACGGCGATCGCCATTACCCTTGTGATGAGCGGGCTGCAAGGGTTAGGAATGCTGGAATCACCAGAGCTATCTGCCCTAGACTGGATGTTTCAGTTGCGACCCGCCGAGCCAGTAGACAAACGGATTGTCATTATTAGTATTGACGACAAAGACATCAGCAATCTCCGTAACTGGCCTATTTCTGACCAAACCATAGCGATGCTCCTGAACCGGGTGAAGGCGGCTCAACCCCGTGCCATTGGTTTAGATATTTACCGCGAAATGTCTGTTGGGCGCGGAGACGCAGAACTCCAAAACGTATTTGAAACAACGCCTAACCTGATTGGCATTGAGAAAATTCAAGATACAACTAGCCCCGGAATTGAACCGCCAGAAAGCCTGAGGCAGCGCCAGCAAGTTGGATTCAATAATGTGGTGCTCGATAGTGACGGTCGCGTTCGCCGCACTCTATTGCTCTGGAATATTGATGGAAAAAGGCGACGCAGCTTTGCACTAGAGCTAGCGTTGCTGTATTTGGATGGAGAAAACATTCCCCCATCGGAGCCGCCACGGAACCAACGTTACCTAAAAGTCGAAAACGTCGTGTTTCCGCCGCTGCAAAAGTATGACGGTGGTTATGCAGATGTCGATGTCGGCGGCTATCAAATTTTGGCCAATCCTCGCTCTTCTCGATTTGACACGGTTTCTTTGACAGCGGTCTTAAATGGACAGGTGCTGCCCAATCAATTCCGCGATCGCATCGTCTTAATTGGCTCGACAGCCGCCAGCCTCAAGGACTTTTTCTACACTTCCTATAGTTACCAAAACGGCAGCATTCAGCCTACCGCAGGCATAGAACTGCACGCCAATTTTATTAGCCAGCTCTTGGGTGCCGTCTTAGATGGGCGATCGCCGCTACAAATGCCAACTCTACCCTTGAAATGGGGGTGGATTTTAGTGTGGTCGTTTGTAGGGGCGACCGTTAGTTGGCGTTTTCGCTACCCTATTCAACTCGCGTTCTGTCTGCTAGGCACAGGTACAGTTCTAGTGATTAGCTGTTACCTATGGTTTCTAGCAGGTTGGTGGATACCCTTGGTGCCGCCTGTCTTAGCGCTGACCGGGTCTGCTGCGGTGATTATGAGCTACACCGCATATCTAGAAGAGGAACTCAAAAAATCGAAAGAATTTCTCAACTCGGTAATTAATACTATCCCTGATCCGATTTTTGTCAAAGATCAGCAACGTCGATGGGTAGTGCTAAATGATGCATTTTGTCAGTTTGTAGGTCATCCGTTAGAGCAGTTGCTGGAACAAACGGATGCTCACGTGTTTTCAGCCCAGCAGGCTAGCTACTTTCGTTACCAAGACGATCGCACCTTTGAGAGTGGGGTGGAGCATGAAAGCGAAGAGGAACTGACTAATGCTGTGGGAGATACGTATCTAATTGCTACGAAGCGATCGCTCCATCGAGACGTAGCCGGCAACGTGTTCTTAGTCGGTGTTATCCGCGATATTACGCACCGCAAACGGGTCGAAGAGGAGTTGCGCCGCACTACTGCTGAACTGGTGCAATCTAACGACGAACTGAGGCAAGCAGAGCATCGTCTGCGTCACTTGGTCTATCATGACAACCTGACCGGGTTGCCCAATCGGGAATTATTTGAGGAGCGGCTGCACCAGGCGCTTAACTTAATAGGGGAGCACAAACAACTGGTGGCCGTCCTATTTTTGGATTTGGATGGATTCAAACATATCAATGACACCTACGGTCACACCATGGGCAATTTGTTACTGAAGGCTGTTGCACAGCGTCTTTTGCGCTGTCTGCGTAATAGTGATACGGTTGCTCGCTTCGGAGGTGATGAGTTTGTCGTCTTATTACCTACCGTCCCCCATCCGTCGGATGTTCTTAAGGTTGCAGAGAAAATTTTAAGCACCTTGTCGCATAGCTTTGCCTTAGAAGGAAGCGTCATTCCTATTACCACTAGCATTGGCATTAGCATCTGCCCACTAGATGGAACTGAAATGGGTGATCTGCTGAAAAAAGCAGACTTGGCAATGTACAAGGCTAAACAGCAGGGCAAGAATCAGTATGTTTCGTCGCAGGGGATTCATACTGATTCTCAAGACTTAGATTCTCAAGACTTAGATTCTCAAGACATAAGTAGTTCAACCTAAATAAAAACCAAATTCTAAAACCCTACGCCGCCCGCTGTGCGGGCGGCGCAGGGTTTGGGTTTTCAGGCCTTTAGTTGCCGATTTTCTGCTTCTAGTCCTCAATCTGCTTTGCAGATACCTCGATCGCTTCAACATCTACCGTGCCGGGAGGGGTAAGGCGATAAAAGTGACCCTGTTCTACCCGGAGGGGTTCGCTACAGCTAGGGCAGCGCAGTTGAGTGCCGTTGAGTCCAGCGGAGCTAACTCCGCAAACGGGGCATTGATCTTCTATTACGTTGCGCTTTAACCACCAGCGAAAGGCAATAAAAGCAAGTACGGGGGTGATGATCAATAACCCAATCAACACCAGTACCGATTTAACCAGCCACCCTAGCCCAATCATGCCCAGCAACCAGGCGATCGCCAACAGCACCACCCAAACGCCAATGCCCGATAGGTTTAATTGTGGGTTGCTAAAGTTTTTTTGACTCATCGCCATCTCCTAGCCTGTTCTGGGATTGATTTAACCGGGTTTCCTCGCACGGTGGTGTTTCAGCATAGATACGAGAATATTCTTAGGATAATCTGAATCGCTGGCGCTGTATCAGATTGGATTTCCGTACTGGCACAACCAAAATTGACTGCTTGAAATCGACTGCCTGAGTGATACCCCCGCTATTGACTTGGGCACTCTAAATCCAGACGTTCCTACTGAAATGACAGTACACGCTGAGTTTTAGCACCTATGAGTGCAATACGCTATGGCCAATTGTATCTATTTCCATTCGACTAACCCTGTCACCACAGCGCAAACCCATCAGGTGCCAAATCGCGCGGGTTTAACCCGGCGGCGATCGCCCCTATCCGTTTTGCTGGGGGGGCTGGCGATCGCGATTTCTAGCACTGTCACTGTTAATCAAGCTGCTACCGCCCAAACCGCTACGACTGGTTTGACAGTCCCAACACTGGCAGCTCCAACACTGGCAGCTCCAACACTGGCAGCTCCAACAGCCCCCGCTGATCTGATTCCCGCTGCTGTCGCCCCTGCGCTAACGTCCGCCGGTAACATCTACGCACTGGATGGTGGTGACACCATCCGCATCGACATTTTTGACGTGCCTGAATTTAGCGGAGCCAATGGGCAATACACCATTCTGGCCGATGGAAGTTTGAATTTGCCCTGGATTGGCAAAGTCTCAGTACGAGGGTTGAACCTAGAACAGGCCGCACAGGCATTAGCAAGCCAATACAGCCGCTATATCAACGATCCACTAATTACAGTAACGCTACTGGCTCCTCGACCACTGCGAATTGGCATTATCGGACAAGTCAACCGACCTGGCATATACACCGTTAGCCCAGCGGCAGGCAATATGTCTCAAAAACAAACAGTAACCCTGGCCATTCAGTCGGCAGGTGGTATTACTCAGATTGCCGACGTGCGGAATATTCAGGTGCGTCGCCTTGACCCAAGGGGGACTGAACAAACCATCCCGGCCAACATTTGGAGCTTTTTGCAAACTGGAGATTTAACTCAAGATGTCGAGTTGCGAGATGGAGATACAGTTGTAGTGCCGCAGGCGATCGCCTTTGACCCCGCCGAGGCATCTCAACTCGCTACGTCTAATCTTTCACCCAGTACGATTAACGTCAACGTAGTGGGAGAGGTGATGCGGCCAGGAGCCTTAGCCCTACCGCCAAATGTGTCGTTAAACCAGGCTATTTTGGCATCTGGCGGGTTCAATAGCCAGCGTGCCCGTAGCAGCCGCGTTACCCTGATTCGATTGAACCCAGACGGCACCGTGACTAATCGCACAGTTGCGATTGACTTTACCGATGGACTCAATGAGGAAACGAATCCACAACTACACAGCAGCGATATTGTGATCGTTGGGCGCTCTACCCTGGCATCTACTTCTGATTTTCTAGGCACACTGCTGAGTCCACTCAACGGAGTCTTCTCGATCTTTAGCGGGTTAAGTGGCTTGGGATTGACGGGTGGTAGTAGTCCTTAAAAAACACGGTTGCTCGTATGTTGAGCGGTGTAAGTCGCGCCTTGCTCAACACACGAAAAAACAAAAAAATCAGCAACACCAAAAAATCAACAGATTGAAACACTAGCCACTAAACAGGTGGGCGTAATTAAACATAAAACCCTAAAAGTCTGCGCCGCCCGCGCAGCGGGCGGCGCAGACTTTTAGAATCTTGTTTTTACTTAGGTTGAACTACTTACCAGACGAGGGTTCGATGGATCAGGAAATGGAGCTGCAAACGTTATCTGGCGATGACGCTGCCGACGTAAGTCCACCCTCCAAAAAAGGTGGGTTTTCTCCGCGATCGCTACTTAGAACAACTCGCCGTAAGGGGTTGCTAATTGCAGGAATTACAGGAATTCTATCTACCGCAGCATGGCTGGCAACCGCAGGGGATTTGCCCATTTATCGCGGTGGGTTTCAACTGTTGGTTGAACCCGTCACCTCGGAAGCTCGCATTTCCGAACCAACGTCACTGACTCGCAGCGAGGGGGGAGTTCCCAGTCGTGACTTTTTTGGTCTGGACTACCCCACTCAGTTAGAAATTTTACGCAGCCCTAAGGTGCTAGAAGCGGTCTACAGTGATGTTCAATCCAAATATCCGGCGTTTGGCTACATAGACTTGATCACCGGGCTGACCGTGCAGCGCCTGGGGGAAACCCGAACCACTGAAACCAAGCTGTTACAAATTACCTACCAGGCCAATGATCCTGTTTTGGTGCAGTTGGTTTTGAATCAACTAGCGGAAAAGTACCTAAATTACAGCTTAGACGATCGCAAAACTCGCATTAGTGAAGGGGTCAAATTTATTGAAGATCAGCTTCCATCTCTGCAACAGCGAGTGGATGAATTGCAAGGGCAAGTGCAAGAGATTCAACAGTCTTACGAGCTGATTGACCCGGCTTCTCAGGGGACTCAGATTGCCGTACAGTCGCAGCAGCTTGCAGAGCAGCAACGGGCAACTGAACAGATGTTGCAAGAACAGAAAATCTTGTATGCCAACCTACAAAAGCAGTTGCAGTTGTCGCCCGACCAGGCGATCGCCGCATCAGCTCTCAGTCAAGACCCACGCTACCAGCAGTTGATGGGCGGCTTAAACGAGCTTGAAAGCCAGATTGCCCTAGAGTCAGCTCGTTTTAGCGAAGCCAGCCCCATTATTCAACGACTGCGGCAAAAACAGACTAATCTAGATGGGCTAATGCAGCAGCAAGCTCAGCAAATTCTGGGACCTCGCTTAGCTCAAAGCGCTCAGACTCTGACCTATCAAGATCCCCTGCGACTGGGTCTGATCAAACAACTGATTGACACCGCCAACCAGATTCAGATACTTCAGGTACGCGGCCAACTGGTGAATCGCAGCCGAGCTGACGTTGAGGAGCAGATGCGTCAATTTCCGGCGATCGCCCGCCGCTATGGCGAACTGCAACGGCAATTGGGTCTGGCGATTCGCACGCTGGATCAGTTACTAGGACAGCGGGAGACCCTGCGAGTAGAAGCTGCCCAAACTCAATTGCCCTGGGAATTGGTGTCGCCACCCCTACTGCCGCGTGATGAAACGGGCGCACCCGTGCCCGACCCGGTCACGTCTCGCAAAAAACTCATAGCGGGTGTGCTAGGGGGGCTACTGTTGGGTGTGGGCACAGCCATCCTGATTGAAAAGCGACAGGATATCTTTTTTGAGCCAAGCGACGTGGTTGATTTGGTGCCAGCGCCACTGCTGGGAAGCATTCCCATCTATCGCAACGCCAACCCCTGCCGAGAGTTGTTGGCGTTTAATGTTGGAAATGCCTCAGATCTTCATACTCAATCAGCGATCGCCTTCTCCCAGCCCCAGCCCGCTACAGAGCTGAATGCGGATGCCTTTCCCTTTTTAGATGCCTTTACAACACTGTTTGCCAGCCTAAATTTTTTGCCTGCTCGAACAGACGTGCGATCGCTCGTGGTGTGCTCTCCTCTGGCCGGGGACGGTAAAACCACTATGGCATTGCACTTGGCTCGAACGGCAGCGGCAGCAGGTCAACGGGTGCTTTTAGTAGATGCTAACTTCCGCGCTCCCCAACTGCACGATTATCTAAACGTATCGAACCAAAAGGGCTTAAGTGATCTGCTCCAACAAGCCGTTTCGCTAGCAGACGCGATTCAACCCTGCCCTGGGATTAACCATCTGTTTGTGCTCACGGCAGGACAAACGCCTCCCGGCTCTACTCAACTGTTGGCCTCTCCTCGCATGAAAGAGACAATGTCAAAGCTGACGGCTGACTATGACTTAGTCATTTACGACACCCCTGCTTTGTATGGCGCTGTAGATGCCAACTTTTTAGCCGCTCAAGCCGATGGCTTGGTGATGGTCGTCTCTGTGCAGCAAACCAGTTATGCGAAAACCAGTCAAGTTCTGAAACAGCTTGACGAATTTCACTTACCGCTCTTGGGTGTAGTGGTGAACCGATTTGCCGCTAAGGGATACAGCAGCCTAGAAGACGACGAAGAAGAAGATGAAGACGGGGTATGGGAACGTGCATCGGCGCAAGTCGGTGAGTACAATGGCGATGGGTACCGCGGCGACGAGTATCCGCAAGCCCCTATTCCTACCCCCACGTTTGCGGAAGACATCGCATCATGACATTACTTTTAGCGGGAGACATTGGCGGCACCAAGACCATTCTGCGGCTGGCAACGGTGCAATCGGCTGCAACCAGCGCTACCCTAAAACTTCAAACCCTGCACGAGAAACGTTATACCAGTGCTGAGTTTGTCGATTTAGTGCCGATGGTGCGGGAGTTTTTGGCAGAGACGACGAAACTAGGAACGGTGGCAATGCCGAGTAATGCCTGTTTTGCGATCGCCGGCCCCGTGATTAACAACACCTCTGTTCTAACTAACCTGTCCTGGACGCTAGAGGCCGATCGCCTGCGGGATGAGTTGGGCATTGCTAACGTTTCGTTGATTAACGATTTTGAAGCGGTTGGCTACGGCGTTTTGGGTTTAGAAGACGATGACGTAGAAACGCTGCAAGCAGGTGCCCATCAGCTCCAAGCGCCGATCGCCATTATTGGCGCTGGTACAGGGTTAGGGCAGGGGTTTTTAATTCGTCAGGGAATGAAGTATGCTGTGTACCCGTCTGAAGGGGGTCATGCCGACTTTGCCCCGCATACAGAATTGGAGTTTCAGCTCACAAAATATTTGCTGGATAAGTTAGGGATTAGCCGCATCTCGGCAGAGCGGGTGGTATCAGGGCAGGGGATTGTATCCATTTACCAATTTCTGCGCGATCGCCAAGCAGCTAACGAATCGCCAGAAGTCGCTCAAAAAATTCGCCAGTGGGAGGGTGAAGCGGGTAAAGCCGAAAAATCTGTCGATCCGGGTGCTGTGATTGGCACGGCGGCGGCAGCGGGCGATCGCCTCTCCGGACAGTCGCTCCAGCTATTTGGTGCTGCCTACGGTGCCGAAGCGGGTAATTTGGCACTTAAGTTACTGCCCTTTGGAGGTCTCTACATTGCGGGGGGCATTGCTGTAAAGAACTTGGCGCTGCTACAATCTGGCTGTTTTCTCAATGCTTTTCTCGAAAAAGGACGTATGAAGCCTCTGCTAGAACGGGTGCCCGTCCACGTCATTCTAAATCCCCACGTTGGGCTGATTGGTGCGGCTGTATGTGCCGCGCAGCAGGTATAGGGCTAATCCCCCTGAGTCTTTACTCCTCGGCCTGATTCCACGCCGACAGTGATGTTAATGCAATGATTTTAAAAGCGTGGGCAAAGCCCGCGCTTTTAAAGATCATTGCGAGTTTAGGACGACCTCATGCCCACTATTTCTGATATTTCTGTTGACACAATTAACGGTGAAGCTAAGTCTCTCAGCGACTATGCGGGTAACGTTTTGCTGATTGTGAATGTGGCCTCGTACTGCGGCTATACGCCACAGTACAAAGGGCTAGAGCAATTGAATCAAACTTATCGAGATCAAGGGCTGCGAATTTTGGCATTTCCCTGTAACGACTTTGGAGCGCAAGAGCCTGGAAGCAATGCCCAAATTGCAGAGTTTTGCACAAAAAATTATGCCGTTTCCTTTGAGCTGTTTGACAAGGTTCACGCTAAAGGGGCAGCTCAGCACCCGCTCTATGCGCGATTGACCCAGGCGGTAGAACCGACGGAAGACGTATCGTGGAATTTTGAGAAGTTTTTGGTTTCTAAAACGGGTGCGGTGGTAGGGCGCTTTCGTAGTGGGGTACAGCCCGATGCACCCGAATTGGTGGGGGCGATCGCCGCAGAGTTGGCCAAGTAAAAGTACCTGTAGGGTATACCGACTGCCATAACGGTTAAGACAAAAAAGGGATGGAGCGTGACCCCATCCCTTTTTTGTCTTGATTTCTGGCTTAACACGATCCAGCGCTACATCAGAACCGATCGGATTCCGTTGGCGTACTTCCTGCTCCGGTTTGATCTAAGAACAGGTTTTGAGAGGCATCGTTTTGGTAAATGCAACTGATTTTGACGTTGCCATCGCCCCGTTCAATGTCACCTGTGAAACCAAAGGTGTTGAGTCGCTTGCGACACTCATTCACTTCCTGTGATGTGACCAGGTTGGCTCTTTCTAAAATGCCCCAGTTGCTGCTACGCAATACACATCCTGGCTGCATGGTAGGGCGTGAGATGTAGACGCTAAAGGGATTCAGCGTCATATAAGCTCGCGTATCCATTGTGATGGCGCTGGCTCCGTACTGAGCGCACAGTTCAGCATTGGGAACACTGCGATCGATTACCTCGCGCGAGGCAACGTTTTCAGGGCTAAAGTTTGCCGTAGAACTAAAGGCAATTCCTAACCCAATCCCTAAGATAAAAATTGCCGACACGATGGCGATCGTTCCGTAGTTGACCGCTGCAAAAAATGACGATTTGCTAGAAGGTTGCTCTGGCATTCTGTCTGAATATCTATCGGAAGCTCTGTAGGAGGGAGGTTTGGGTGGAACTTTCGCTCTACGTCTCATGGTTACTCAGGCGTTATGTAAACTAACGACACTTTAATCCAGTTTAGTCTCAAGTTCAAACATTGGGGAGAATGCCAGCAATTCTTCTAAGAGGTTGCTTTAAAGGCCTTAAGTAGGTGGGCTTAATTAAATATAAGATTCAAAGACCCTGCGCCGCCCGCACAGCGGGCGGCGCAGGGTCTTTGAATTTGGTTTTTATTTAGGTTGAACTACTTAGGATTATGGATTTAATAAGATCGGGAATTTGATTGCTGGTAGGGGCGAACGGCCGTTCGCCCCTACAGAAGAATGGCGGAGTTATTTAATTCTCATTCCTTAATGGTTGGGTGAATCGAGATATTCACGCAGGAAGTCTAATTTTTGAGGTATGAATAAGAAGATCTTTGTACTAACCACGCTACTATGCGATCGCTCCAATTCTAATTCAACGCCAAGTTTTGAGCCTAAATTGCCCCTAAATTGCCAATGCTAAGTAGCTGCGACTATTAATATATGCGCCTGCCTCTGCCCCAATCTACTAGCCCTGCTCGTCCTCTAAACTACATTGCCGAGGTAATTGAAACGGCAACTACAGAGTTTTTAGCTCAATGTTTAGAGCCGGACGATTTAAGTTTTGCAGTTATGCCGCCCTTTGGCAGTTGGGTTAAATCGACTGATGAAGAATCGGGCAATCAAATTTATGCAGTGGTTTATCATGCTACAACTAGTCCCATCGATTCGGTGCATCGCGCCCGGGCGTTAGGGTTGTCGCTGCAAGATCTGCGAGAGCAGCAGCCGCAAATTTTTGCGATGCTAAAAACTGAGTTTCGAGCTGCCATTGTAGGGTTTCAACCCCGTCAGCGATCGCGCAATGGGTCGATGTCTTTGAGCGACACGGTTTATCAGCATTTGCCGCCCCGTCCTCCCCAAATTCATCAGGCGGTGTATTACTGCGACCCCGAAGAGGTCATTTGTTTTAGCAAAGGGCTAGATTTTTTGCGGACGCTGCTGTTGGTGGGCAATGCGCCTGTGGAAGCGTTAACGGCAGCCGCTATCCGGGAAATTTATCAACTGCGTCGAGGCGATCGCGATTGGCTGGTGCAAGCGGGGCGCACCCTAAGTTTGCTCCTCAAAGACGATTATGATCGTTTGCGGATTATCTTAAATCAAATTTATCTGTAGGCAGTGCTAAGTGATTTATGAAAATGATTTTTGAAAGCGCCCGACTTGCGGGCGCTTTCAAAAATCATTTGGAATCGCTACAGAAACCCAATACTGCGGGGTTGAGCGTTGGCAACGATTGACCCCTCAGATTAAAACTTCGGTTTCTTAGAATAGAATTTACGCACTTGGATAACGGGGTGGATGCTCTACATCGCCCCGTTATCCAAGTTTTTGGCTTTTCGTCTAGTGTGCATCTCATCTAATGTGCATCTCATCTAATGTGCATCAGTTTTATAGAAAAGCTGGATTCTGCCATCGTGAAGCGAATTTATCAAACCTTAAATTTGCTTAAACCCTAACTTAGTGTTAAAACCGTAAAATAAGATACAGACTGAGAGCAATTTCGTTCTTCCAGGACTTGTTCTTCCAGGAAAGTTGCGATCGCCACCTTGTTGAATTCTAAAACCAAAACTTGATTAGGAGATATTTATGAGACTGACTTATCGTGGCGGTGAGTATGACTACCGGGCAGTGCCCGTGACGATGGTTGAATCAGATAGTGTCGGGATCTACCGGGGTCAGCGGTTTCAATTTTCGACTCCACGACATGTGTCTGTGGTTCAGCCTGCTTCGATGTTGAGCTATCGAGGTGTAACCTACAGACTAACCGCAGCAGGAACGATGGAAACTGTGGCGATCGCGCCTAAACCTCAAGTGGCATCGGTTTCTCCCTTGCACATCTATATGAAAACCTCAAAAGAGCGCGCTAGCGAGATTACCAAAGTCCATCGTCTTAACCTAGAGCGTCGCTTACAGCATCGCCTACAAGTGGCTCAGGATAAAGGCGATCAAAACTTAATTCTTCAGTTAGAAAAAGAAATGCAGCAGTTGGCATAGTCGTCTTTTATAGCCATAGTCATAAAGCTTAGGACATGCCAGCGTCATTCCCGCCTGCGCGGGAATGACGCTGGCACCTATCGAGCAGATGGATTCCCGCCTGCGCGGGAATGACAGGGAGGCGTCCTATTGATCATGGCTACCGC
>JBBQFG010000163.1:0-11852 GCA_038321765.1 Elainellales cyanobacterium | reverse complement strand
GGGTAGCAAGTCAATATGCATAATCATGGGAGTGACGATTTTCAAAAGCGTAACAAACAGCACCTCTCGGATACTTCTAATATCCTTGTTTTGAAGACTGTTTCAAGTGATACAAAGGAGGCTTTTGCGTGATTGTTTGCATAATATTAAGTGACGGTCTTCATACCTCGATATGATTCAAACCATGAATCTTTGTGATAAAGATCACATACTTTTTGAGCGTATTGAGATTTGAGTGATATAGCAATCCCAAATGGGTTGTGGTGGGGGGGGGGGGGGGGGGCGGGCCCCCCCCCACCCACCCCAACGACCAAAAAAATAGTTTGTGTAGCGAGGAAATGGTTATGTTTTAAAAGAAATTGGATGTAGGTTGTGATTTTGTTTTATATCCAACCCCAAATGGGTTTTTTTGGGGGGGGGCCGCCACCCCCCCCCCCACCACTCACAACCCATTTCACAAATCATTTAGGACTGGCACATAAGATTCTAGTGAAATTCTAGGGAATCGATTGAACTATCAATATTGACTTAATCGGACGGATAACTAAATTTCCAGCTTCGTTTACTTTGCCGTAAGTGGTCTGGCCGTTGTAGTAAATCGCAGCAGAGCTGCCACCGTCCAAGTTCATAGCTGCTACCGTGCCGAGCGATCGCATAAAATCTGCCAGTTCTGGAAGGGATAACCCTGAAGTACGGGGAGCCTCTGGCTGCTGGGCTGCCATGACCCAAATCACATCACCGTTGGCCAAAATGCCTACGGCAGAGCGGGCGTTAGGGCGATCGTATCCCAGAGGATCGCGGATTACAGCGCCATTCACCACGGCTAAAAAGCCTTCTGCCTCTAAGGTCAGTTCGGGTAACAGTTGAGGCCCTGCACCTAAGGCTGACTCAAGCTGGCAGGTAGGAGGTATGGGGTCAAGATGGCGGGCGATCGCATAACGATTCTCACTGCCGCAGCGATAGTGCCGAAATTCTGCCCGATTAAAGATTTGAGCAAGATAAGGCGCTAGGTTGGGGTTGCCTACCAGTCGCTCGTTCTGACGGGGATCGGCAGTGAGTTCGCCGTGTTGAATCACGTAAGACGTAGACTGCTGATTGGCCGGATCAAAAAATCCGCCATTTAGCAGGGCGATCGCATTCGACTGCTGTGCCCAGTTATCTAGCAAATCTAACCCCTCTGCCAGAAGCGGCGCTATGACAAACCGTTGGGGTGTAACTGTGGGAATAACTGCAACATGTACCGTGCTACTGGGCAGTGAGTATTGGGTGACAAGAATGTCTTGCGGTGGCGTGGATGAGGCGATCGCTGCCGTTGCAGAAGCCGATGGCGCTGGCAGCATTGACGGAGACGCTGAGTGTAGACAAGAAATCAGCAGTAAAGCAGTGCCTAAAAATGCCAACCACCGCCGCCAGAAAGGGGAAATGTTCAGCATCATGGTGCGATCGCGTTTAGCCTTAAATTTACTCATTTACCCAACATTCAACCGAGCTGAACTGCTTGCGTGAATCGTTTCCCCATAAAGCCAAACGCATTTCCCGACTTCCACACAGTAGTCACAAACAACGTGTGCGGGCGAGACGTTGACTGTATCATCAGTAAATCATCCTAAAACTCAGCTCCGATCAAGGTGTGGTGTGTCACTCCCCATTAGAGCTTCAGAATGTCACATGATGCGAACCCTGATTGCCTCCCTCTGCTCATTGTCGGTTACGTGGGTCTCGTTGGTTCCGGCTGGGATGACTCTGCCGCCGCCCGACGATCTGCCAGAAGAAGTGCTGCGGACTCAGATTATTTTAGAGGGGCGATCGCCAATTACAGGTGCCCCCCTTACAGCGGCTGAGCGGGCATCCTTAGACGCTAGTCTGACAGCTAACGTCAACGCCGACATTGAATTATCACCTCAGGTGCGACAGGCAATTTGGCTGCTCTCTGTGCGTAAGGGTATACGCCTCTTGTTTCCGTTTCTGCGGCTGCCCCTTTCAGGTGGTCAGTCGGGTGGTCAGTCGGGTGGTCAGTAACGTGGCGATGGCTCCAGCTAGATGACTCAGCTAGATGACTCAGCTAGATGACTCAGCTAGATGGCTCCAGCTAGATGGCTCCAGCTATAAATGACCATCTCTAACTGCTTTAAAATCTAGTCTCAAACTCCAAAATGGCTCCAGTGCCGCCATCCGTATCAATGTACCCCCGCAGCAAGAGTTCATCATTAATGCGATAGCGCAAGTTGAACTGAGAGGGAGCGTCGGCGGTAAGAATAGTCAGTACCGAGGCAGAGAAGTTGCCAGTAATATCTAGTCCCAATTCGGACGCAAGTTCCAGGGTAGAGTCGGAGGTGGTCTCGGAGGGCAGCAGCGTAGGGTACAGCCGGAAATCGCTCAGACCAATCGTATTGCTAATGAAGTTTTGCACGCCCGTGAGCAAAGCAGACCCTGCTAAGTTGGCGATCGCCAGCGTACTACCCCCCCGCCCCAGAGTATCCACAAACCCACCGCCCAGTAGGGCAATAATCTCATTCTGCGATCGCGCCGGACTGCTGGTTAATTCCAATTCCTCAAACAACTGGCTGGCGTAACCATTCACCCTGGCTTGAATTCGCACATTATCTAAACTACCTAAGTTGGTAGCTAGCGTCTCATTAATTTCTGCCGCCCCGCCCGATATGTTGGACGTACTTGGTGTGCGGGTTACTTCGGGCACAGATGTTGCCAGCCGCACATTCAACAGCGGGTCGAGTCCCCGCTCAGGCACAAACTGAGCCGTATTTTCATAACCCCGCACCAAATTGAACTGGGTTGTAAACAAATTTACCTGACCGCTACGCAGCCGAATTGTACCAGTGGGACTCAGCGAAGCAAGCGGGCCACTCACGGTCATATCGCCAACTGCCAAGAAATTCAAAATTGGGTAGAGCGTAACTCGCACATTACGATCGAGCTGAATTCTAAGAGCATTTAACTCAGGTGGTCTAGTCAAGCCATTGGGGTCAACCGATTGCGTCGTAGTAGTAGCAGTAGTCTCTTGCGACCCACTCGGCAATTCTACCTGCCCATTACTCAACATAATTTCGCCGCCCACCCTTGGAGCCAGCGCCGTGCCCCCTACCAGCAATTGACCTGCAACGTCACCGTTGTAAAGCCCTTTAAAGTTTAACGTCAGCTCGTTCAGAGCCACAGTGAGGGGATTGACAGGGCTGCCATTCACACTTGTGGGTAAATCATTAGGATTAAAAATAGGCAAAACGCCCTGTGCTGTTACTTGTCCCTGCTGAAATTGCCCTTGTAGGCTTGTAACATCGATAAAGCTGCGGTTGAACTGAATTCTGCCAGTTACATTAGTCAGCGGTTCGGGCAAAGCCTGAGCTGTAAAGGTCGCATCTTGAAGAGTGACAAATCCGTCGATTAAGGGAGTCAGAAGCGTGCCGTCTACCTGCAGGTTTACCTCGCCCTGCCCACTTTGCCACGCGACCTGGTCATTAAACAAGTTCAGCAATGCCAAGCCCTCATTGCGAACATTCACGTCAAGACTAATCGCATTGCTGTCGGGTGAGACGGTCATAAAGTCGAACTGATACGGAATGCTGCCCACAACGCGAAGCGGTTCTGTGGTGTTGGCGATCAGTTGTCCAATTAAGTTGAGGCGAGCATTTGTGTAGCTAAACTGGCTTTCAGCCCCCTGAATCGGGGTTTGGTTGATTGTGGCATTGCTTAAAATTACTTCGCCCCGAACGGAGGGGTTGCCCAGGCTGCCTTCTAAAAGCGCATTGGCATCGAGGCGGCCAGTAATATCGATCGGGAGATTAGCAAAATCGCGCAGCGGTTCTACAGGAATATTCTGAGCTTGAAGCTGCCCAGAAGTTTGCGCCTGAGCAATAGTTCCAGAAAAGCTGACAAACGAATCACCAGACTGCAAGCGCAGCGGCAGCAAGTCCAGCACACCATTCACAAAGCTGCCTTGAGCCACAACCTGTTCTACCGAATAGTCGCTGCCCCACATCCAGTCTGTGCCCTGCACATCAAAGTTTAGCCCTAGCCCTGCCTGTGGAGAGCTAGAAACATTAACCGTTGCAACAAAGGTTCCTTCCAGATCGGACAAAGAGGGTAGAGAATTGACCGCAGCTTGTTCGGATTGTTGAATGTCGATCAGCGCTAGAATTTCGGCGAAGCGCCGCAGTTGAGTAATCAGCGGGTCATCTGGCTGACCAACCGGAACAGGCTGAAGATTTGCTGCGGTTGTGTAAGTAGGGGATTGGATGCCGCGACGAATGTCGGCTAGATCAAACCACTGCAACGCCGTCAGAATATCTTGAACGTCGCCTTGAGCCGTGCGGATTTGTCCATTTATTTGCGGATTGCTGCCCAAGGTTGCAGTACCCTCAAGCTGGTAGCGGCTGCGAGTAAAGGCTAGTTCGCTGTTCAGCAAGGTAAAGGCGTTGTTGCTGTAGCGAAACTGTCCGTTGAACTGCTGGGCTTGAATGTAGCCAATGGCGGGGTTGGCGATCGCCACGGTTCCGACTGTGGCCAACGTTGCCAGGTTTACCTGCACATCTCCCGATACCAGTCCGGCAATTCTGCCCAGTCCGGCTTCTGGTGCCGGAGCTAGATCTAGTAGGTCTAATGGAAAATTAGCCACATTTGCAGAGAGAACATTGCCTCGTGTGGTGCCCGTGGCGATCGCCTCGTCTACCTGCACCCGGAAACTACGGGGACGGTAATTCCCATCCAGCTCTACCGCAAGCTGATCTTGACGACCCCGCAAATCTAGTTCGACCCGTTCTCCCAGCGCCACCTGCACGCCGCCCCTCAGTACGGGGTCAAATTGGAGCCGATTCACCACCAGGTTGTTGAGCTGAAGCTGTCCATTCACCCTGGGCACTGCCGGAGTCCCCGACACCCGTCCGGCAAAATCTGCTAGCCCTGCCACCCGCACCTGAGAAGGCAACGTTACAGGCAAACTGGCGAGATCATACCCTTGCAGTTGCAAGTTGACATCAAAGCTAGAAACAGCGGGGGCACCACGCCCCTCTAGCTGAGTGAGTACCACTCCGTTAGCGCTAAAGCCGGGAGCCGTGGCTCGATCAATAGCGAGGCGATCGCCCAACCAGCGAATTCTAGCCGTTAACGGACGGTTGAGCACCGACAGACCTTCCGAAAACCGCACATCGCCCTCGGCTCGAACTGAGCCGGGGCTGAGATCGGTTAAACTTCCGGCCAGTCGTAAGTCACCGCCAAACTGCCCCCGCAGATCGGGAGAAAGCTGACTTAGCCGAATTTGGTCGCCCACAACGGATGCCTGCCAGCGCCCGTTGGCCAAGTCAGCCTGAGCCAAGACCGTGCCGCCTGCCACCTGAAGCACCGTATTGCGAAACTGAATGCGATCGCCCGCAATGGCAATGTCGCCGCTAGCCGGGTAAGTTCCCTGGGGTGCTTGCCAGCGAATGGCCGTTTGCACCGCATCAAAACCGCCCCCAACGCGGACATCGGCATTCACCAGCCCCACCCTCACGTCGCGGCTAGTGACCCCATAGGCACGGGCGATCGCATCTCCCGGCACGTTTCGCACCTGCGCCGTTGCAGTGATATTACCCTGTTCACCCAGCACTATTCGTCCGGTTCCGGCGATCGCCCCACCCGCTTGGGGAGTTGCCGTTAGCCGCTCCAGATTCAGCACATTGTCTGCCAAGGCAAACTGGGTACGCACCGTCGCCAGATCAACCCGGTCAATTCGCACCCGGTTGCTATTGCTCACCGTGCCCCGAATCACGGGCTGCTCAGGTGCCCCAGTGATAGCAACGTCAGCATTAAAGGCTCCGGCGATCGCCACGGGAATCGTCACATCTGCCGTGCGCTGAATCTCCCGAATATCAACTCCGCGCAATTGCGCCGTCAAGTTATAACCGTCTACTAAGTCATAGGTGCCCGCAAACGCCACAGGAATGCTGCCGTAGACCGTGCGCCCCTCCTCAATGGTGATTAGCTGTTCGCGAAACCGTAGCTGTACGTTACCTTGCGTTAAAGTTCTAGGCACATCTGTGACGCGTGCCGTTACGTTTTGCAAGCGAGCAGTGCCCTCCAGTGCCGTAATCGCGTCACCTTCTACCTGCACCGTCAAATTTGAGAACAGCGTGCCCGCACCTGCACTCACCGGGGTGGCAATCAGCGAATTCACGTCTTGGACGGCTAGCCCATCTCCCTGAATCGAGACTTTTGCCTTTAGGGTTTGGTCGTTATATACCTCACCCCGCAGCCGCAGGTCGCCGCCGCGAGAGGGCAGTGCGGCTACATCAAACCGGGTCAATTTATAATCGTTTTCAAAGCTGACTTCCCCACTGACTTGGCGCAGCGTTACGGCAAAGTCAGAGTTGAGCGTTGCCCCTGGTTTCTTCGCATCTACCATGACTGACGCAGACGGATCTAGCACCACCGTGCCGTCTTCCATTTGTAAGCGATCTAACCCGGTTGTGAGCCAGCCTTCCTCTTCAGACTCCGCCAGTTGTGTGATAATCCATTTGCCATCAGCCGTTTGATCGACATAGGCATTGGGGCGCACCAGCGTTACGTCTAAGCCCAGACGACGGTCCAACACTAGCCTCCACAGGTTGTAAGACACCTTGACCTGCTGGATGGTGGCGCGATCGCGATCGGTTGCGGTTGGCGGTAAGGTAGATTCGCCAAAACTGATGTCTGTTAGCGAAATTTGCTCTAGTTCGCCCAGGTTAACGGGGCGGTTTAGCGTTTTAGTTAAGTTTTCGGCGATTAAGGGAGCCAGCCGCGTTTGCACAAACGACCAAGCCCACCACGCGCCAAACGCCCCTCCGGCTAACAGTGCTAAGCCCAGCCCGCCGCCCACAGTGCGCCGTAGCCGACGCGATCGCCGCCAACCCCGCCGTGGGTCGGGTGTTTGATTTGGGTCATTTGGCTCAGGAGAATGTGTCATAGCAGCTCTAAAGAATCCCGACAGCGCACCTGATTCGCAACACCCAAAATCCTCTTGAAAAATGCCCAGCTTCGCCCAGTCGAAATTTCCTTTGAAAGCCTTAAAAGCTTTGAATGTCGTTGCTTTGAAGGCATCTGAATCACGCCATTAAGACTTTATCCCAGATTTGTGATTTCGGCGGCTATCGGCCTGATCAAGTTGGGGCGCTACATTCGTTCATCTCTCGATTAGAGTTAGTGAGGGCACAGCAACATTCATCCCACTAACTCTTGACCAAACTCAGCTCAATTCGTTCCGCTGACGGGTTCTATGAAGCCATATCAACACATCCCGATTCAAGAATGTGGCGAGCCGTTGGTGTCCATTCCGCTAGAACACTTTGCCGTGCATCATCCCCATCCCTACGCGGTGTTAGGTGCACCCTATGGCGATCGCTCCCCATACTGTTTGCGGCAGGGTGTGGTTGAGCGCCTACTCATTGCCCAGGCGGCGCTTCAGCAACACTGTCCGGGCTGGCGCATCCAGATTTTTGATGCCTATCGCCCTCTAGCGGTGCAGCAGTACATGGTGGACTATACCTTTGAAGAACTGGTGCGATCGCATCAGCTCACCCCCAATCAACTGACTGCGGCTCAACGGCAAATTTTTTTGGCACAGGTTCACCAATTTTGGGCAGTGCCGAACAACAACCCCCTCACGCCGCCCCCCCACAGCACCGGAGCTGCGGTCGATATCACACTGGTGGACGCAACAGGTCAGGCGATCGACATGGGATCTCCCATTGATGAACTATCGCCCCGCTCTTACCCTGATCACTACGCCCCATCTTCCGATCGCGCCAATACTCAGCAAACCCCCAGCAGCCATGCATTTCACCAGCACCGCCAACTGCTCCACACGGTTATGAGCGCAGCAGAGTTTCACCGACATCCTACCGAATGGTGGCACTTTTCCTATGGTGATCAACTGTGGGCGTGGCTGAAGCAGCAAGGAGAGAGGAATGGTCAAATAGTGGCCAAGTACGGTAGGAAAGATGAGAAATGAGGGATCGGCCCGTCCTGGAGAGACTGTTTGAGTTGAATTTTTCGTGCGTTTGACAGATGAAAAAACCAACCTTCTCCTTTGAAGATTTCAGAGGATTTATCAGGAGTTTGCGTATATACCAGGTTGCCATTAGCCCCCTGGAAGTGTGCTTACTGAAGGAAGTAACCGATTCGCAACTTTGGAGGGTTGGCAATGGCGATAGATACCGCTGGACAAACTCTTGGTAGTGCTAGAGCAGTAAACCTTAAATCCACCAAAATCTCCTTAAAGGAGTGGGTTGGGGCAGGCGATCGCGATGATATTTACAAAATCAGCCTCAAAGCTGGTAGCAGTTTTAACCTCAATGTAAAAACTCCCAAGGGTGGGGCGATCGCCCAATTCATCCGCGATTTGAATGGCAACGGTCGGATTAGTCAAAACGAAATTCTTGCCAGCGCCCCAGCTAGCCCAACCCAGGCAGGTGCGCTTAAGCTCTCTAATCTGTCTGCTGGCACCTACTTTGTGCGGGTGCGCGATCAGGGCGGCAATACGAACTACAGCCTCACAATGGAGTCGCCCGCTCTCACTCGGTCTCCAAATCCCCCGACTACCTTTACTTCGGAAGTCTTGCGCCTAACCAACGTCTTTCGCCAACAAAACGGGTTGCAGCCTCTAACGTTGAACAGCAAGCTGGCGACTGCGGCTCAAGCCCACAGTCAGAATATGGGAAATCTAGATTTCTTTAGCCACACAGGTGCAGATGGTTCCAGTTCTAGCCAACGGATTTCGGCGGCCGGGTACGCTTGGTCGGCAGCAGGCGAAAATATCGGCGTCGGCTACACCACGCCAGATGCCGTAGTCCAGGGGTGGATCAACAGTCCCGGACACCGAGCAAATATGCTTAATGCTAACTACCGCGATATTGGTATTGGGTACTTTTACCTGGCAAACGATACAGGCAACGTCAACTGGCAGAGTTACTGGACTCAGAAATTTGCCAAGCCCGCTTAAGCAAGCTGCTAGTTTTAGAGATTAAAGACAAAGGGCGTGGGAGATTAGCTCCTACGCCCTTTGTCTTATTTTCCAAGGTGCGCCCATCAATATAATCGGCTAATCTAAGTAGTTCAACTTAAATAAAAACAAGATTCTAAAAGTCTGCGCCGCCCGCTGCGCGGGCGGCGCAGACTTTTAGGGTTTTATGCTTAATTACGCCTGCCTACTTAATCGGCTAATCTAATCGGCTAATCTGCGACGCTCAAATCTTTCGATCGAGAGCAGTTGTTTTCTGCGGTTTCTTTGGCTGTTCTCAAAATACGATACGCTAAGCTTCTAGAAACCGCTTTTATATCAAACGATTCATGACTGCTGCTATGAATTCCCAAACGGCTGATTTATCGCTGACCTCTCGGTTGGTCAATGGCATCCTTTCGATTAAACCGCTTGCCAAATTGGCAAAGCACAATGCTCGCAGCATGATGATTAAGCGGGCGGCGACGATTGGGGTGTACTGGTGGAAAGAGGTTGAAGCATTGCGATCGCGTGGCAGTGCAACACCTTTTTCTCCAGACTGGAGCATGGAATTAGAGCACGTACAGAATTCCAGCCTGACCTATCCCGACTATTACGTTCGGTCGTTCCATGCGTACGAAGAAGGTAATCTGGGCTGGGAACCTGCGATGGAAGTAGAAGTCGCCGCCCATGCAGTTCATGCGCGAATTTGGCCAGATACAGGAGCAGACGGCGATGCTAAGCTGCGGCAAAGCTTTTTAGAAGTGCTGAAGGCAGAGTTGCCTCAAGCACCTCAGGATATTTTGGACGTAGGATGCAGCGTGGGCATGAGTACCTTTGCGTTGCAGTCGCTCTATCCCCAAGCCCAGATCACTGGAGTAGACTTGTCGCCGTACTTTTTGGCGATCGCCCAATACCGTGCTGCCGCGCTGTCCAACCAGATGAACCAGTCCCCATTGGACAACTCAGTAGGCCACTCAGTGGACAACTCAAACCGTGAGGAAAAAACTGGGCTGTACACGTTGCACCACCTGACTCCCAGCACCCAATCTCCAGTTCCTACCTGGCTGCATGCCGCCGCCGAATCAACCGGGTTACCCAACGCCTCAATGGATTTAGTCTCAGCATTTCTCGTGTTTCACGAATTGCCCCAGTCCGCTGCTGTTCAAATCTTACAAGAAGCACGGCGGGTATTGCGACCAGGTGGATATGTCGCCGTCATGGACATGAATCCTCAGTCAGAGATTTATGCCAAAATGCCGCCCTACATTCTTACGCTGCTTAAAAGCACAGAACCCTATTTAGATGAATATTTTGCGCTCGATATTGGGCAAGCCATGTACGATGCTGGCTTTGAGCGACCCACTATGACGTGCAATACGCCTCGCCATCGCACGGTGATTGCCCGCGCCCGTTAAAGCTGTATCTGAATTCCAAGCTGCTTTTGAATTCCAAGCTGCTTTTGTTGGATGGTTGGCAGACTCTGCTAGGCGATCGCTTCAAACCATCAAAAGCACCGCCCAGCATACCGGAGCCGTCAATTTTACAGTTAGAACCGCTTAGCAACTTACCGCAACTTACCGGATAAAGCTAGGATGAACCGTTGATAAGTAGGTGGGCTTAAGTAAATATAAGATCCTAAAACCCTGCGCCGCCCGCTGCGCGGGCGGCGTAGGGTTTTAGGATTTGGTTTTTATTTAGGTTGAACTACTTATCTGTAATTTGAACGATACAACCAACTGATTTGACACGTTAAGTTTGTAAAAGCTGATCTACGCTAACCTGGCACGCTACCTCTGTAAGCATGACTGAATCGCCCCCCCCCGAACAGCGGCAAAACCCAGCACCAAAGCCGACTCAAAAACTACCTAGGCCAACAGTTAAAAAATCGCCTGTAGAACGGCGAAACGAAACCGAGCGGATGTACGACGTACTGATGTTGCTCGATCAACTGTTTAGGCGCGAAGAAGCGTCACTTAAACTGATCTTGGGCTGTCTTTATGATGTTGGTTCAGTAAACCTGGTTAACCAAAAAATTAACCACCAAACAGCTAATCGGTTGGTGAAATGGATTGCCAGTCTCTCAAAGCCCATATTTGGCATGATAGCGTTGCGGTGGTTCTACAAAAATTGTCCACAATTGCTCGTAGATTGGCTTTACTCAAAGCTAGCCTTTGAGAAAGTCGGCGGCAAGTCTGAGTCACCCACTCCAAGCGCGATCGCCTCAGAAGTTGTCGCCTCAGAACTTGGCACATCCGAGCTAACTGCGGCAGATATCGCCCCTCCAGCCTCTCCTACGCCGAACGTAACGCCTCCAGATAGCGCCCTTGCCGACCTCACACCCTCCCCGCTTAACTCTACAAAACTGAGCGTTGCCAATCGCGTTGCTGAAGGTGCTAATCAAGAGCAAGCAGAAGCGCTCTACCCTACAGTCGTTATGTCTCCCCTGGCAACGAGTAACCTGGTAAACGCTGCAACGTCTTCGACTCTTGCGTCCACGCCTACCAATTCCCCAATGATTTCGTTAGCCGAATTAGAAAACGCAAACCGAGAATTAGTGCGGTTGCATTCACAAGTTCGAACCCTGACAGCAATTTTGCTTGGAGTAACCTTAACCCTTGGAGGTGGCATTATTTGGCTAGCTTCTGACCCTCCTGAAAACTCACGTCAGATTTCTAGCCCGCTGGGCGCAATTCGGCTAAACAAGGTAAGCGATCGCACCTAATCCTTTTAGCACCCAATCCTTTTAGTTACTTTAGTTTGGACTAACTTTGAAGAGAGAGGCAGTCAATGAGAGCCACCGACTGCCGTAAGGTCAATGAAGTATTCATCACATTGACCTCATGATTTTCAAACAACTTCAGCAATTTCGCCAAGCCCTGTATGA
>JBBQFG010000162.1:0-11883 GCA_038321765.1 Elainellales cyanobacterium | reverse complement strand
TAAAAGCAGGTGTTTTTTTATACAGCGAAACCTGTTACATCGCTAATCAATGCTGACTCCGCCAACCGTTTTGGGTCGGGTTCGGCTAAGGGGAGGTGCCTGTTCCATTTCCCGCTTATGCAGATAATGAGATTGAAAATGCTGCTGCCACATCGCAGGAGCATCTAAAGTTTCACCGCCGTGCTTGGTGAGACGTTGACGCACTTGGCACAATAGTGGCGTATTGACACATGCTCCAGCAATAATGACTTGCCCTTTCGTCAATGCCGGTAGTTCTTTAAGCAAATCCCGTCCAGCAGCTTCTACCCCATACTTCAGGCTATCTTGATCCACTGGGTTTACAATTCGCATAATGAACTGGCTCATACACTGCGACAGTACATCTGAGTCGAGCTTGCCGGGTCGTTGGGTAATTAGCCCCATACCTAGGCCAAATTTTCGCCCTTCACTTAGAATGGTTCGCAAAATTGTTTTGCAACGAGAGGGTTCGTGGGCTGGAGCAAATCGATGCGCTTCTTCTACCAATATGAAAATAGGATATGGCAAGTAGTTTTCATCGTCGTCTGTGATATTGCCCTTTTGCGTGTTCATGCGCGCTTGGTTAGCTTGCCGCAACACAGCCGCACAGATCACTTGCTGCTCTTCTTGACTAATTTCGTTCATCTGCAATACGGTGACTTGACCGGGTTGAAACAAGTCTCTAGGAGTCATATGGTCAAAGGTGTGAAAATACCGCGATCGCTCCAATCGGTCGAGCTTCCACTCCAATGCAGGTGCTGAAGAACCCGTCTTTTCGTTACCATCGTCATCCTGGCTCCGGTCTGCTTCATAGACAGCCGCAATCAAATCTTGTACACCCCAGCGATGATCTCCGCGCCGATGTTTTTGTAAAAGGATAAACGCTTTATTAAGAATAGACTGCTGGCGATCGCTCATCTCTGGCAGCAGTGCCAAAATGTCGTAGTAGTCCAGGGAAGAAACTCGAATCCGCACATCGTCCGGGGTTAGCACTTTGACTTGGGGAGCGTAGCCATCTTCCGTCGTAAAGGCTGGATGTCCTCGCATGTCTGCTAAGGTGGCGTACTCACCGTGGGGGTCAAAAATTAATACGGCTGCCCGATTGTGAGGTGCCAGCAATTCTTCCACCAGTACGCCAGCCGTGTACGATTTGCCCGATCCAGTCCCCGCTAAAATAGCAATGTGGGTGCTGACTAGCTCCTTTACGTCTACCGCAATCGGCACGGCATTCTGTTCACGCAACAATAAGTAACCCAGATAAGCCGCACCGATCTCTCCGGGCTGCTTTTTATTGAGCACCAGACGTAAGCACTCATCACTGGCTAAATACACCTTATAACCAGGGTCGGGTGTCTTGCGAGGGTTGAGAAACCCCAGTGCCGGGTTGAAATAGCCAATTACATCTACCGTCACTTCGTAGATTTCTGGATTGGGATGAGAAAACCCCACTAAAGCCGCGATCGCCTCTGGGCTGATTTCTGTATCGGCAAACATGCGATCGGGTAAATGGTCAATCAAGCACCGGGCTGAAATCTTTCCCAAAATCTGAAGCATTCCTGACGCTATATCTTCGGTGGGCGCATCGTAGTAAACAAACTCACCGACTTTGACGTGGCGATTATTGGCCGTAATAAACACGTATTGATTGGCATTTTCACCAGGCCCTTTGACTGTACCGATTGCCTGTAACGAAGATAAACAGGGAAGTGCTAATGTCATGAGAGTCAGAACACGATAAGAGAGTCAATTACGCCAATACGTCACGTTGACAACATTTAGGTCACGTCAACGACATTGCGGCGATCGCCGCTTCATCAAAGACTAATCAAAGCCTCAGTTTTGAAAGTAGTTAGCTTTACCAAATTTCGGGTTGGTCTGAAAGTTCAGTATCGCTACGGGTGGAACTATTTTCCACCCGAAATAAAGCGGTCAAAACGTAGGGAAATCACGGATTCTAGTCGCCCGTAGAACGTGTAATGTGGAGCAAGTTAAGCCTTTGGATGTAACTGAGATGAAATCGGCTAACTTTCCTCCAGGGGTGGTCATCTAACCAGTTTATCGCTCGTTGAACGTAAGCTTGACTCAGTTCATTGGGTCTATTGGGTTGTGCATCAAGGCTATCTTAGTCCTTCCGCTTCCACTCAGCAGATTTATCTGCGTTACTTCCTCACTATTAGCAATGAGGGTAGTGGTATTGATGTAAGGATTGCTTGATGGGCGGGCTTCGCCCATCAAACAATCCTTACCAATTTAGGACTACCGCAATGAGCATCAAGCCAATAAGGGTAGAGGTTTGCAGGCAATCAGCAACTCCAGCATTACTCTTTACATACCGCAGAGTTTAGTATTCCTGAGAAGTGGGTTGTAAAGACCATGGCAAACCATTCCCCCGCATTTCAACCCCCTGTTCTTGCAGTGGCTACAATGGTCAAGCCCCAGTACAGCCAACGTCTTCAGCAGTTTGAGCGCGACCTCCCAAAAATTATCCTTACAAGCAAAACACCTGAACATGCTCTCAAAGGGTTGCTTGAGCGTTTGGGCGAGGTGTTGGATGCAGATTTGTGTGTGTTGGGAATTTTGAATCGGGAGCAGGTGCTGATTCAGTCATTAGATTGGTGCCCTCAGAATATTCCATCTTTTTCTCAAGGATGCAGTCCGCTGTTTAGTTTGCTAAATCTCCCAGAAATTCAAGCGCAATTTGAGGAGACCAAAATAGCGACCATCGCTGACCTTCACGCTCTACTTGAAGCCCAGGATGCAAACACAGACTCCCTAGAACATGACGTACGCCATCCTCTAATTACACCTGAGGCAGTCTTTCCACCTGAGGCAGTCTTTCCAGCAGTTGACAGGACTGGGCTAGTATCCTGTTTTCCTCAATCAGACCCGACGCAGGTTAGGTCTGTTTTAATTGCCGACATCCAGTTTCAAGGACGGAACAACGGCATCCTCTTCTTAACGCGATCGCAGCCCCATCCATGGATAGAGCACGATATCCAGTTGGTTAAAACACTCTCTGACCAACTGGCGATCGCCATTTCTCAGATGCAGTTAGAACAGCAAGTACAGCGACAAATCAAATATCAAACGGTTTTAGACCAGCTAACGGGCGCAGTCCGTCACGATTTGAAGTTAGAGCAAATTTTTCAACTAGCCATTGAGGGAGTTGTTTCCGCCCTGCAAGTTAAGCAGGGTATGGTACTGCTATTTAAGTATGCTGATCCAGCTCTAAAAGGACGTAAGAGCGATCGCATTGCTAAGACCCGTGCCACGGTAGAGTCAATCTTTCCACTGACCTGCGATGAATTGAGTTGTAAACAACCAACGCTAAGCTCCACCACCCCAAAGAGCCAAACCAATTTAGATCTGCACTATTGGTTGAAGCAGTCATTCCAGATTGCGAACTGCGACATCTTTCGGCAACTGTTTGCCAATGTGGATCAACCAATCGTTATTCCAGCGCCTCATCAAACATCAACAGTAGATTTAGCCTTGACCGTGGCTCCCATTTTCAATCTGGAAACCATGCCAACGTTGCTGGTAGTACCTTTAGAAAATCAAGGCACAATCTTAGGATGTCTGGCTTTCCAACAACAGCAGCATAGATTTTGGCAACCAGAAGAATTGGCATTTGTTAAGCTGATAGCCGCTCAGGTAAGCACGGCTATTATTCAAACGCGAACTCTGCACCAAGTTCACTTGCTGGTAGAAGAACGTACCGCACAACTCCGTCATAGCCTTGACGTACAGGCAAAGCTCTACGAAAAGAGTCGTCAGCAAGTAGAGCAATTACGACGGCTCAACCGGGTTATGGAAGAGTTTCTTAGTACTGTGAGCCACGAGCTGTTGACGCCGCTAACCAGCATGAAAGTCGCTATTCGCATGTTGCGTGAGGCCAACCTTGCGCCAGAGCAGCAAGAGCGGTATCTTCACATTTTAGAAGCTCAATGTACTCAAGAAACTCAACTGATAAATGACTTATTAGCCCTGCAAAAACTAGAATCCAACTCCGTTGGGATGCAGGTGCAGCAAATTGATCTGTGCCACGTTATGCGTGATATTCAACAGTCTTGGCTCGAAACGATGGCAGAACGGAAGGTGATCCTAGAGTTACATCTCCCTACTCGCCCTCTTATAATTCGAACTGAGGCGGATAGCCTGCATCGAATCCTGACAGAGCTGTTAACCAATGCTAAGAAGTATAGTGATTCTGGCAGCAAAATTAACCTCACAGTGTTGTCATATCTGTCAGAAGGGGAGCGGTCTGCCCCCCAAGTGGTCGTGCAACTGTGCAATATTGGAGCGGGCATTACCCCTGAAGAATTGCCAGTGATCTTTGAAAAGTTTCGTCGAGGACAGAACGCAACCCAAAAGGCTATCCCTGGTATTGGTCTGGGGTTAGCTCTCGTCAAGGGATTAGCCGCTCATTTGAGTGGAGCGATCGCCGCCACAAGTACTCCCCAGCCAGATGGGTCGTGGGAAACTTGCTTCACCTTAACGTTGCCCCAAGCTCCAAATTTACTCTGTGGATAAGTAGCGGTTATGAGTTCCGACTTACATACATCAATTTCGCAAGGTCAACATCTCCTGCCCGACCTCGCAGACGATAGTACTGTTGACGTAGACTTCTCCCTAGGCGTAGAAGTCCAAGCCGAGCAGATTGAGGGACGGCGGCGACGCATCTCTGCTCGTGCTTGTTTGCCTTACCCAGCCGAAAAAATTTGGCAAATTTTGACCGATTATGAGCGCTTGCCTGATTTCATTCCAAATCTTGCTAAAAGCTGTCGCACCCACCATCCCCAAGGAGGCATCCGGATTGAGCAAGTGGGGGTGCAATCGCTCTGGAAGCTAAAGGTAAAGTTTTGTGCCCGTGTCGTTCTAGATATGGTAGAAAACTTCCCCCATGAAATTGGCTTTCAAATGGTAGAAGGTGACTTCAAGGAATTTTATGGCTACTGGCAACTGCATCCTATTGAAGGAATAGACGAGCAGGAGACTAATTTACATTACTCATTAACCCTGTTGCCTAGTCGGATGATGCCCATCGGCCTGATTGAAAGTCGGCTCAAGCAAGATCTAGCCGTAAACCTCAATGCCATTCGACAGCGGGCAGATGAATTATTCGGTAACGATAGAGATTAGCTCGGTGGTTGTGCTTTAAGTGTGTTGTTTATTTGCTAGTCCCGCATCGCCATATTGAAGGTCATAATATTGAAGGTCATATTTTTTGGCGCGGAGCGCACCAAAAAATATGACCTTGGATTAAGTAGTTCAACTTAAAATAAAAACAAGATTCTAAAAGTCTGCGCCGCCCGCGCAGCGGGCGGCGCAGACTTCTAGGGTTTTATGCTTAGTTACGCCCGCCTACTTATAAGCCTGGATAGAAAAAATAAGCGTGGGTTTCGCCTACTGGCGATCGCCATACCTTTTGCCCCTAGACGAGGCTATCTTCCTTTGCCATGAATAGCATCAGATCGATGATGCGCTGGGAATAACCCCACTCGTTATCGTACCAAGACACTACTTTAAAGAAGTTTGAGTTCAATTCCATGCCTGCGAGGGAGTCAAAGATACTAGAACGGGGATCGGTGCGAAAATCCATCGATACCACTTCATCTTCGGTGTAGCCTAAAATACCTTTCAGTGCGCCCTCAGATGCCTGCTTCATAGCAGCGCAAATGTCTTTATAGCTGGTGGATTTAACCGTTTTGAACGTAAGATCTACAACCGACACATCAGGGGTGCCTACTCGAAACGCCATTCCTGTCAGCTTCCCTTTAAGTTCTGGCAGCACTAAAGCAACTGCTTTGGCAGCACCCGTAGAGGAGGGAATGATATTTTGGGACGCTCCACGACCACCGCGCCAGTCTTTTTTACTTGGCCCATCCACGGTTGGTTGAGTGGCTGTCATTGCATGAACAGTTGTCATCAACCCTTCAGCAATTCCAAAGGTTTCGTGTAGTACTTTAGCCAAGGGCGCGAGGCAGTTGGTAGTGCAACTCGCGTTCGAGACAATTAAATCGTTGGTAGGCCTGAAGTCGTGATGGTTTACACCGATGACAAAGGTGGGTACCTTGTCGGGATCTTTGGTGGGCGCTGAAATGACGACGCGCTTTGCGCCTGCCTTGAGGTGGTTTTCGGAGCCTTCATAGGTAGTGAATAGCCCGGTACATTCCACAATGTAATCGGCTCCCAGTTCGCCCCAAGGCAGCTCTGCTGGGTTGCGAATTGCGCTACAGGGAACGAAGCGTCCATCAATTACGATGCCGTTTTCTTTGGCTTCTACCGTACCGCGATAGGGCCCGTGGGTGGAATCGTATTTGAGTAAGTAGGCGAGGTTGTCGGGAGGAACTAGGTCATTAATACCGACAAATTCAATGTCGGGATGAGCCGCTCCAATGCGAGCAACGAGTCGCCCGATCCGTCCAAATCCATTGATACCAACTTTGAGCGGCATATTCTATGCTCCTTTAAGCACATGTATTCCATCCATTAATCACAGGTAAGTAGTTCAACCTAAATAAAAACCAAATCCTAAAACCCTGTGCCGCCCGCGCAGCGGGCGGCACAGGGTTTTAGGATTTGGTTTTTACTTAAGCCCATCTACTTACTAATTACACGTACCGTCTCAGTCATCACATGTTCTATCAAAGGGTAGTGGTATTGATGTAAGGATTTTTTGATGGGCGGGCTAAGCCCGCCCATCAAAAAATCCTTACCAATTTAGGACTACCTATCAAAGTTATTGCCAAAAGAGGCGATCGCTCCAAGAATACAGAATTTACTTAAAGTATTTAAGCGAGCTGCTACACTTCACTGACCCTAGCCACTCCAACAGTCTTGTGTTTGGGTCACTTAATTATGCGATGGGAAGGCGATGGATCATCAGAATTGGCTAATTTCTAGCGTCCTCGATTCGTCGGAAACCAATCATGTACCAGAAATTATTCCGGTACTGATTATTTTGTTATTAGTAGCGACGGTGGTAGCACTGCTGTCGCGGCGACTACGAGTGCCGTATGTGACAGGGCTAGTGGTGGCAGGCTTAGTCGTCACAGAATTCCTTCCCGATCGCATTGGTCTAGACTCGTCCCTGATTATCAACCTGTTCTTACCGATCCTGTTGTTCGAAGCCGCTATTAATACCGATGTCAGCCGCCTGCGTAGCACCCTCAAACCGATAGGTTTGCTAGCTGGCCCAGGGGTGCTCATTGCTTCCGGTATTACGGCAGTAGTGTTAAGGGTGGTGTTGGGGTTGAACTGGATTCCAGCCTTACTGTCGGGTGTGATTTTGGCGATTACCGATACGGTGTCGGTGATTGCTGTATTTAAGGAGGTATCGGTACCAGCGCGTCTTTCGACCATTGTAGAAGGTGAAAGCTTGTTCAACGATGGGATGGCTCTGGTGCTGTATGGGTTGATTTTGCAGGCATACAGTACTGGTTCTGTGACGCTGGCGGATGGCATACGGCAGTTTTTTGTAGTGCTTGTGGGCGGAGCATTGCTGGGGATCGTGTTGGGATATCTCAGTACAGGGTTATTTGCTCGGTCAGACGACCCCCTTAGTGGCATTTTGTTGACGGTGGCGCTGGCGTTGGGTGCTTTCCAGCTCGCAGAACTATTGCACGTATCAGGAGTAGTCGCGGTTGTGGTGGCTGGGTTAATGGTGGGTAATGCAGGGCTAGCTCGCCAATTTTCCGCATCCAGTCGGATTACGCTCTATAGTTTCTGGGAATATGCCGGGTTTGGGGTTAACACGTTTATCTTTTTGCTAATTGGGCTAGAACTTGACCTAGCAACGCTATGGCGCAATCTTCCAGCAGTGTTGTTGGCGGTTCTAGCCTATCAAATGGGTCGCTTGTTGACGGTATATCCATTGCTGGCGGTAGTGCAGCGATTCGATCGCCCAATTCCTTTAGCTTGGCAACATGTATTGTTTTTAGGGAATATTAAGGGATCGCTGTCGATGGCATTAGTGCTGAGTTTGCCGACTAATTTGCCTGGACGGGCAGATCTAATTGCGCTGGTGTATGGTGCAGTGCTGCTATCGCTCGTGGGGCAAGGGATTAGCTTACCTTGGATGGTTAAGCAATTGAACTTAGTGCCGATATCACCTGTTCGCCAGGAAGTGGAAGAGTTGCAGGCACAGCTCATTTCGGCTAAGGCGGCTCAAGATGAACTGGAACAGTTGCTTAAAACGGGTGTGTTGCCCAAGGCAATCTATGAGGAAATGCGATCGCTCTACCAAGTGCAAGTAGCCCGGTCGGAAAAAGCCCTGCGCGATCGCTACAATCAGCGCGAAGATCCATCTGCAATTGAGGAAAGCGATCGCCCTAAACTTGATGCGATTCGCCGCCGTTTACTGCTGGCAGAGAAAGGGGCGCTGAATGAAGCGGTCAGAAAACGGTTGATTTCAGCAGCGATCGCCCGCGAAAAGCTACAAGCTATCGATGAAAAATTGCTCAGCCTAGAGGATGACTAGGAATCTAGAATAGACTTCTTGCGTGAATGCGTCTTTGTGAGTGTGAATCGTTTCCCGGCTTCGTCGGGAAACGATTCACGCAAGAGGTTTAATACTGATCGACTGACAAAAGCCCTGAAAGTCTCATTGCTCCGTTGTCAACCCGCCCTAAAATAAATTTTGGGCTAATGGTGAAAGTCTATTGAAATAGACTCAGATCCTGATCTAGTCCTCTTTAGAGGACTTTAGCGATGAGCCAGGAAATTAATTTCCTGGCGGTGCAGCAGGTGTTCAAGAGATTTGTCAGTCAACCAGGGTTTAATCTCTTCTTGAGCGACCCGTATGGGGTGTAACTCAGGTGCGGACTGAGTGAAGGTGACATATCCTCTAGTTGGGGCATCTCAGCGAGATTAACTCATCGAGAAGATTTAGTTCGTCACGATTTCAGCTTGCTCTACTGCCAGATGCATCCAGTTATTTTGTTATGAGTTCAGTTTTTGTTATGAGTCTAGTACTGTTATGAGTCAGCTTCAAGCCCTTCAGTTAGAAGACGGTACCGTTATTTACGTTGAAACCACCGATCGAACAGAGGTTCCAAGTGCGATCGCCAATCCTGGAGAAACGACCCGCTCTGCCAAAGGCTTGGGTTCTCCCAACCCTACAAGCCAAGTTGCACAGAGTTTCCAGGCGATCGAGAGCACGATTAAAACCTACACCAAATATACTCTCGATGCCTTTCGAGATGCTGCGATGGCCGATATCAAGAAAGTAACGTTAGAGTTTGGGGTCAACGTCAGCGGCATGAGTGGCATTCCATACATTGCCACGGGTACTGCCGAATGTAATATCAAGGTTGTGGTAGAGTGCGAATTTCCAATACAAGGCAGTAGAGCTGGGGGCGAGCAAACAACCCCATTAAGTCCGTAAAAATGCTGATCGAATGGTTGCAAAAGCTACAAAATACTAGGCTTTTTAAAGCATCCTTTGAAGGACGATCGCGAACTATTCGGCAACGTAGAGGGCAAAACCCTTCCATCCCTATTCTGTAAAACGTTTTTAAGAAAACTAAAACAGGCGAAAGATATTTCAAGCGTCTTGCGGTTGCGATGTCTTTCGCCTACTTTAGTTTTCGTTAGGGTACGTAAATTTGTTGAATCCACAGCGTTACAGTCAGAACGCCTAGACAAGAGCGTCTTTTGAACCAGTCAAAAGACGCTCTTGTCAAAATTGTTACGGATATAGCGGTTACCGATCTGGTGCGGTACGAATAACAAGCTGAAACCCTTACCCTGTCTGTCCAACGTGTACCTCATGTTAAGAGGAACCGCTATACAGTTCTTAGGCCATAGATTAAACTTGATATAGCTTGATCTGTAGCAACCCCCAAAACCAGTTATTCGAGATGCACTCCGGAGGAATGCATCTCTTGCCGCACCTCTATCTCACTCACAAACGATTTACAGCAATTTTTAATTAAGACAAGCCTCGATTGTCTTTATGGCAACCACACTCCAAGCGGCTGTCATAAAGACAACCAGGTTTTAGGCGATATTCAATTGCTAAAGACTGATAAGTAGATGGGCGTAATTAAATATAAAACCTTAAAAGTCTGCGCCGCCCGCGCAGTGGGCGGCGCAGACTTTTAGAATCTTGTTTTTATTTAGGTTGAACTACTTAATCGGTTGAATTTAACTTTTGGTGCTTGATGAAAACATTGATTGAGCAAATTGTAGCCAAGCTCCATCAGCTACCGGAACCAAATGTTCAAGAGGTTTTGGATTTTGTTGAGATTCTTGCGTGGTATCGCGGTAGAACAGACACAATCCAAGCTACTCAATCCACCTCTTTGATGGAACGATCTAGTATTCCTCACGAGGCCACTGCTGCCGACATCACCACCACAGAGCGCAGTGACGATTAGAGGGTAGTGGTATTGATGTAAGGATTTTTTGATGGGCGGGCTTCGCCCGCCCATCAAAAAATCCTTACCAGTTTAGGACTACCGATTAGAGAATGTTAGGAGAAAACAGAAATGCTACTGAGTCAGTATCCAAGCGGTCTAGTCACTATTAAGCTAGGTTTCTGGCTTGTCAGATTAGTACTTAAACCCGTATTCCAATCGTGACCTCAACCATCGATCTAGATGTTCGTGTGCCAAGTGAGCGGCTCGATCGCTACTTGGCCGACCAATTGCCTAACCTTTCGAGAGCTAGGCTGCAAAAGTTGATTGAACAGGGGCAGGTGCAGGTAAATGGTGCAGTATGCACCTCTAAAAAAGTAGCGGTGCGAGGAGGCGATCGCCTCTCTCTTTCCATCCCCGATGTTGAACCGCTAAAGCTAGAGGCGGAAGAGATTCCTCTAGACATTTTATTTGAAGATGAGCACCTGATTATTCTCAATAAGCCGATTGGGTTAGTCGTGCATCCAGCCCCAGGCCATCAGGGAGGAACGTTGGTCAACGCCTTGCTGGCACACTGTACTGACTTGTCGGGCATTGGCGGAGTGCAGCGTCCCGGCATTGTGCATCGGTTAGACAAAGATACAAGCGGGGCGATCGCCATTGCCAAGACTGATCAGGCACATCAACACCTCCAGGCACAATTTAAGACTAAGACGGCTCGGCGCACCTATTTGGCGGTCGTTTATGGGTCATCACGCGACGAGAGCGGAACGGTAGATGCACCTATCGGTCGTCATCTGGTCGATCGTAAGAAAATGGCAGTCGTGCCTGAAGATAAGGGTGGTCGCTCCGCCATTACCCATTGGCAGGTGCAAGAACGGCTAGGAAACTACACGTTAATGCAGTTTGACTTAGAAACCGGGCGAACTCATCAGATCCGCGTTCATAGTGCCTATATGGGCAACCCGGTAGTTGGTGATCCAGTCTATAGCGCGGGTAAATCGATGGGGGTCAAACTGCCTGGGCAAGCCCTCCATGCTTGGAAACTGCGTTTACAGCACCCGGTTTCTGGGCAGCCAATGGAAGCGATCGCACCTTTGCCGATGTCGTTCACAAAACTTTTACGGGTCTTAAGACAACGGATTTTATAGCGCTACGTGCTTAAATCCAATGAATATTTTTTCTGATATAGCCACAGACGGATTGGTTAGGACGGGGTGCAGGGGTGGAACCCCTGGCTGGGGGCAAAGCCCCCACACCCCCTTTGATCCCAGTGTTCTAACCTTTGTGGCGACAGCTATAAGTAGATAGGCTTAATTAAATATAAGATCCTAAAACCCTGCGCCGCCCGCACAGCGGGCGGCGCAGGGTTTTAGGATTTGGTTTTTATGTAGGGTGAACTACTTAGCCGTGCCCCGCAAAACTATCAGAAAAAAGGTCGTCCTAACCTGGTAGCGTGTTACTACATAAACAAATAAATGGTGTTGCAGGCACTCCAAGTTCT
>JBBQFG010000161.1:0-11916 GCA_038321765.1 Elainellales cyanobacterium | reverse complement strand
CAAACTAAAGTCTGGAGCGGGATCACCTGGTTGAAGAGACATGAGAAAGCCTTGGTTTCGATGGATTGATGGTGTTGCTGATTTCATGTATAGATTTTTTTTGAAAGGGGCGCTGAGCGCCCCTTTCAAAAAAAAATTGGTTGTGGTATTGATGTAAGGATTTTTTGATGGGTGGGCAAAGCCCACCCATCAAAAAATCCTTACTGATTGAGGACTACCAAAAATCTATACCCAGATTAAGCAATGCCGGATTAATTTAGTGCAATTTTAGTGCAGTTATATTCTAGGGGATGGGGGACAGGAGTTGAGGACAGGGGTACAAGCAAATTGGTTCCGATAGCCGGTGATGTGAAGATTGTGGGACTGTTTTTCAAGGGATTGGGTGATGTGACTGGTAGGCCAACCGATGAGCTGACATTGCAGCGAGGGCGAGGGGTGACCGGAGACGTACACGCAAACGTGGGGAGTCCGCGCCAGGTGCTAATCGCGAGTGCGCCGTATTTAGAGCAGTTAGGGCTAGAGCCAGGAGAGCTGCAAGAGAATATTGTGCTAGAGGGAGCGGTGGAACTGCTTGGCTCAGGCCGAGTTTTGCAACTGGGGCAGTCTGCCTGGGTGCGTCTTACATTTCTGTGTGAGCCATGCGCTTACTTAGAACGGGTTCAACCGGGTTTGGTGAAACGGAGTAAGGGCAAGCGGGGCATGTTGGGAATGGTGATCCGTGATGGGGTGGTGCGGCAGGGAGATCTGGCAACGGTGCTGCCGCAGCAGTTTCCAGTGCTATCAGAACGGGTGAGCGATCGCTTCACTGAGTTTGTCTCTAGAATTCCATCCGGTCGGGTTGTAAACACAACTAACCTGCTGCTGGCATTAGGTGTGACCCCCAGCTACTACCGCACGATTCCCAGTTTCCTTAAGCGAGCAGCGGCTGATGTACCGATTCACCGGGTCGTGGCGGCGGATGGTAGCCTGCTGAGCCGACATCTGCCTCAGCAACTTCAGCGCTTACAAGCAGAGGGGATAGACGTAGTTGACCAGCACGTTTCTGCACTTTACTATTGGGAGCCTATTCATTTTCATGATTTGCAATAGCTCAGTAATGGTCATAATCAGTAAATATGTGGGCTTAAGTAAGTATAAAATCCTAAAACCCTGCGCCGCCCGCTGCGCGGGCGGCGCAGGGTTTTAGGATTTGGTTTTTATTTAGGTTGAACTACTTATGAAGTTTTGACTCAAAAAGAATCGAGACCTAAAAGATTTTAAGAATCTGCGGAAACCTTTTAATACCTGATGAATCTTTAAGCTTAGATGCCCAGTGAATAGCGTGACTGGTTGTATTTTTTTTTGGAAACGTGGGCAAAGTCCCTGCTTCAAAAGACATGACAAGCCTAGAGCTACCATCCAGCGTGGGATCTGTGTGAAGTGTGTGAGGAGTGAACGATGACTCAATATCATTTGGCTCAAGCAAAACCAGTTCAATCTAAAGCGCCTGCAATCAGCGTCGTCAGCGAATCGACACGTTTAATGCTGCATCGGCTGGCTGTGGGAATTGTGGCAACTGTGGCGATCGCTTGCCAAGCCGAAGCCCCTTCTGCGCTGCCTACTGTGGCTGTCAGTCCAACGCCGGTCGTCAAAACAGCTACCCTTCCCAGCGGTAATGCAACGTATCAAAGCGATCGCTTTGGCTTTCACTTCACCTACGCTGCCGATCAGTTTGTTGCGAAAGCAGAGACTGACCTAGAGCCTGACGTAGTAGCCCTCGAAGCAATTCAGCTCTGGACGACCAAACACGACCAGGAGATTAACGCAGGTGCCTATGAAGGCGGCACCGAATATCCTGCCAACGTTAGCGTCACCGTGCAACCTGCTTCTAACCGTCTCTCGCTCCAAGATTGGGTGCAACAAAGCGACTGGTTCTCAGAGAGCCGAAACATTAAAGAAACCACCATAGCGGGACAAGCAGCGATCGCCTTTCAATCGAGTGGGTTGTACGAAGCAGATCATGTTGCCTTGGCTACCCCAGATGGAGCAGCCATTGTCCTTGTTACGTTCAATAAAATTAACGACGACGCTGGTAATCCCTATCAAGCTCTCTTTGAACAGATTGTTTCGTCCTTAGCGTTTGATCGATAAGAATAGCAACACCTGTCTATCTACTCATGAGAGGATGGCCTCAAACAGAACAGGAGCTTAATTATGTGGCGGGTCACAATTCAATGTTCTGCTGAGAGCTGGAGTAAGCACGCACCAGCCTTTAAGGCGATCGCCGCTAACTATTCTGGTACACCGCTGGTCTCTAAGAAGATGAAAGACGATGAGCGGCGAATTATGGAATACCAGATTGAAGACATCAGCGAAGCCGAAGAATTCATTGAAGCCTGTATGACTTTGGATGGTTTTGTCGCTACATTTGAAGCGCTTTAATGAAGGCGTTTAGGTGGATAACTCACCCATTGAGTGGCAGCCGCATCCCCGCTAGCAATTTCGTTAAAATCAAAGGTATTGCTGATTTCATGTATGATTTTTTTTTGAAAGGGGCGCTCAGTGCCCCTTTCAAAAAAAAATCATACCTAGATTAAACAATGCCAAATCAAAGACTGGAACGTAAGATTTAGCCGTTTTGCATGGGACAATTCGGTGATGTTATGGAGCTATTGATAGGATTTTAAATGGAATGACCATTTTTAGCCTTCTAAAACCCCATCAATAGCCCTTACCATCAATAGCCCTTATAAAGAACATTACCAGCCACGTTCCGGCAAAATGCTCACATTATTTGATATTTGATTCAGGAGATTCCGGCCATTTATACTCGTCCTCTGGCTCGGTTAATTGAGCAACTGCAACGGCTCCCTGGCATTGGCCCCAAATCGGCACAGCGTTTGGCTTTGCATTTGCTAAAGCGCCCCGAAGACGAGGTGAAAGCCCTGGCACAAGCGCTGATGGAAGCAAAACAGCAGGTAGGCCAATGCTCGGTCTGCTTTCATCTGTCGGCTGAGTCGGTCTGCGATATTTGTCGATCGCCCAGCCGTGATACCCAAATCCTCTGTGTCGTCGCCGACTCAAGAGACGTAATTGCTCTAGAAAAAACCCGCGAATATAAAGGTAGATACCACGTCCTAGGCGGTCTCATTTCTCCAATGGAAGGCATTGGCCCAGAACAACTCCACATTTCGCCCCTAGTCAAGCGCGTCAGCCAGCAGCGGATCGAAGAAGTGATCATGGCGATTAGCCCCAGCGTTGAAGGCGACACTACAACTCTCTACGTTGGGCAACTGCTCAAACCCTTCACCAAAGTTACCCGCATCGCCTTTGGCCTGCCGATGGGCGGCGACCTGGAATATGCGGATGAAGTTACCCTGGCACGAGCGCTAGAGGGACGGCGAGAGCTAGATTGAGCATTAGGAACCAATGAGAATGGATGGAGTGGGGATGGATAGGGCGATCGCATCCCCACTCAAGTCTGTGTGACATCAGCAAACATAGGGGCGAAGCATTTGCACCAAAATTCTGGCCACAGCCACGAAAGAATACAAATGCTTCGCCCCTAAAGGTGTCGGGTAACTGATTAGATTGGTTTTACTTCAGCTTTTGCTTAATAAAGGTAAGCAGTTGTGTCATCTGTTTCTTCAGGGTGTCAATTTCACCCTGCATCTTCGTTACCTTTTGAGTCAGAGCAACGAGTTCAGCAGCGCTAGCAGCAGATTCGGCGGCAGCGGCCACTTGAGCGGCGGATGGCACAGCTTGAGGCCATTTCTTGAACTTGGCCATCGCCGATTTAATGGCTTCGATTAGCTCCTTTTGCTCGAAGGGCTTTTCGATAAATTCGAAATATTCAAAGGGTTCAGGTAGCTTTTCTGTGACTTCTTCTTTACGGCCTGACATTACGACCAAAGGGGCGCGCAGTTCAGGTTTAGCTTGAATGGCCTGAAACACTTCCCAGCCGCTCATACGAGGCAAGAGGAAGTCTAGCATGATTAGGTTGGGACGTTCTTGATTGATGGTGTTGATACCTTCTATACCATCTTTCGCTTCTAACACCTCAAAGTTACCCTTGGGCAACATATCGCGCACCATGTTGCGAATGACTCGGCTGTCATCGATAACCAGGATTTTGTGACTTGCCACGACGGAACTCCTAGGGTGGTGACTGAAGAAACGGGCGGTAGATTGATGCTGAAGCAGACTAGCTTTGTGCAAGCTGTCATAATTTCAGTATGCACTAGTGTAGCCTCTGGACGTTGAGATGGGAGATCTCTAAGATATGAATCAGCGGAATATGAGGCAAACGGCTGATCAATTGCCGCATCCTGAGCTGGCGCGATCGCCATCAGAATTGCCCTCTGTCAGTATGCCCAGATGGCTACGCCGACCTATCGGCAAAGCCAGCGAAATTTCAGCCGTGCAGCAAATTATTAAGCAGCGGCAGATTCATACTATTTGTGAAGAAGGGCGCTGCCCCAATCGGGGGGAGTGTTATGCCCAAAAAACGGCAACGTTTTTATTAATGGGACCCGTCTGCACGCGAGCCTGCGGATTTTGCCAGGTGGATAAGGGTCATGCACCAATGCCACTCGACCCCCAGGAACCGCAGAAGGTGGCAGAAGCGGTGCAGCTATTGGGGTTGCGCTATGTGGTGTTAACATCGGTAGCGCGGGATGATTTGGCAGATGGCGGTGCGGGCTGGTTTGCCCAAACGATGGCGGCAGTGCGGCTAACGAACCCAGATACGCAGATTGAGGTGCTAACGCCTGACTTTTGGGGCGGCCTGTCGGGTGATGTTGGTCAGCAGCAGCGGGTTGCCACGGTCGTCGCGGCTCAACCTGCCTGCTATAACCACAATGTAGAAACGGTGCGGCGGCTCCAGGCTCCGGTGCGGCGGGGCGCAAAGTATGAGCGATCGCTTCAGGTACTTCAAATGGTGAAGCAGTTTGACCCGTCGATTCCCACCAAGTCGGGGTTAATGTTGGGGCATGGTGAAACGGAAGCGGAGGTGGTAGAAACACTGCGAGATCTGCGGGCAGTGGGCTGCGATCGCCTGACGCTGGGTCAATACATGCGCCCTTCACTAGAGCATCTACCTGTGCAACGGTACTGGACACCCGAAGAGTTTGACAGGCTGGGGGCGATCGCCCGCGAACTTGGCTTTAATCATGTGCGATCGGGGCCACTGGTTCGCAGTTCGTATCATGCTGGAGAAGAGGAAGAGAGGCGATCGCCTTAGTACATAATCACCACACATGAACTTTCAGATTGGTTGTGCTATTTGGGCCTACAAAGAATGGGTGGGCAACTTATTTCCGAAAGGGAGCCGCGCAACAGATTTTTTGCGCCTTTACAGCCGCCGCTTCACTACCGTAGAGGGCAATACAACGTTTTATTCCGTACCTGATGCTGCTACCGTAAACCGCTGGGTAGCGGACACACCCACTGGATTCAAGTTTTGCCTCAAGCTACCGCGAGACGTAACGCATCGGGGGCTGCTGATGCCCCAAGTTGAGGAGGCGATCGCCTTCATTGAGCACATGCGGGGATTGGGCGATCGCCTAGGGCCGCTGATTATCCAACTGCCGCCCAGCTATAGCCCATCCCAAACGGACGACCTCAAATTTTTTCTGGACGCATTACACGTTACTCAGGTCGCTCTCACAGTAGAAGTGCGGCATTTAGCCTGGTTTCGAGATGATATTGCGCCCGACCTGACTACGTTACTCCAGCAACGAGGCGTAGGGCGTGTCATGCTAGACACGCGACCAATCTACGATTGCCCTGATCATCCTGAATTAGATTCCGAACGGCGCAAGCCACGAGTGCCCGTCACCAAAATTCCAACCGCCGACTTTACGCTAGTTCGTTACGTTAGCCACCCGACTCTAGAGCTGAACCAGCGGTTTATGAACGAGTGGGTGACTCAACTTGACTCATGGCTACGCACAGGTCAACAGATCTATTTCTTTGTCCACTGCCCGGTTGAAGCAAAATCTCCTGCTAACGCTCGTCACCTGCAACACCTGCTAGAGCAACACGGCGTATCTATTCCCGCTCTACCGTGGAATGCGATCGCCGACGAACCACCAGCCAGTCAGTTAAGTCTTTTTTGAGGAATTCTAGGAAATCGTTAACCCCAATTCCTAACGCCCCAAATACAATAAGTATTTCAATAGACCTCCTGCATGAATGCCTTTTTGAGGGCGTGAATCGTTTCCTGGCGAAGCCGGGGAACGATTCACACAGGAGATCTAAATCTAGATCCCCCATTTTGAGCCTAAAACTCGCATGACCGTAGATACTCCCAGACCCTCTCTAAATCGTCTCAGTCGTTTTGATTGGCGGCTGTGGAATCGCTTTGTGGCGATCGCCCAGCCCTACTGGTTCCCCACTGAAAATGGTGGCGGCAAAGTCTTTTTTGGGCTGTTAGCGTTGCAGTTGCTGTTCCTGTTTGCGCTCCTGTTTGTGATGGTGGCCGCTATTACAAAACTATGCCAGCAAATTTTCCCAGAGTTTATGGAGCAGACCGCCGGGGGGTTGGTCGCCAATATTAATGGCATTCTGGGTTCTCCGCTGATGTATATAGTAGCGGCTGGAATTATTGTGCCTCTGGTTGCGTTCTTCATTCTGCGCGATCGCATTTTGCCCCGCTGGCAACAGTGGGTGCTGTTGACGCTGCTGCTAATGCTATCGCTGTCTGTTAGCGGCATGAACGTCATCATTAGCTATGTCGGAAACTTCTTTACTACGGCTCTAGCAGAAAAAGATGCGCCCACGTTTTGGCGATTTTTCTGGGTGTATGCCGGAGTATTTGCGATCGCCACTCCGTTTACGGTGTACTACGGCTATGTCCAAGACTTATTGGGATTACGCTGGCGAGAATGGATGACCGGTAACTTTCTCAACGAGTATTTCAACAATCGCGCCTATTACGAAATCAACTCAGAAGCAGACATCGACAACCCCGACCAGCGGATTTCCGAAGATATCAATAATTTCACCTCCACTAGTTTGGGATATCTGCTGCTGCTCTTAGGCTCGGTAATCGATGTGCTGGCATTTACCGGAATTCTTTGGGCACTGTCCAGAAATCTAGCGATCTTTCTACTGGTTTATGCCTTATTTGGCAGCATTGTCGTTGCCTTTTTAGCCAGAAAATTGATTTCGCTAAACTTTATTCAGCTCCGCCGTGAAGCAGACTTTCGCTATGGGCTAGTGCATGTGCGCGACAATGCCGAATCAATTGCTTTTTATCAAGGGGAAGACCAAGAGCAAGGACAGCTCGGTCGTCGCTTTATTGACGTATTGCAAAATTTCAATTTCCTGATTGGCTGGCAGCGAAACCTGGCATTTTTTAGAACGCCCTATCGCTACTTAACCTACATTTTACCCTCGGTCATTTTGGCTCCAAAGCTATTTTCGGGGGAAGTCAGATTCGGTGATATTAGTCAGGCAGGATTTGCATTTTCACAAATTTTTGAAGCCTTCGCGCTGGTGGTAACGCAAATTAACGGGTTAAGTTCATTTGCTGCTGGAATCAACCGTTTAGAAACCTTTGAGGCAGCATTAGACGCACAAGCTAATCCGCCTAACCTTGGCACTACGCTGATCGACACCGCCGAAAGGCAACGGCTAGACACTCCCATTGCGCTAGAACATGTGACGCTGATGACACCGAAGGGACAGCGGATGCTCGTAAGCGATCTTTCTGCCGAACTAGAACCCGGAAAAGGGCTGGTAATCGTAGGTCAAAGTGGGGCGGGTAAGAGTTCGCTATTGCGGGCGATCGCCGGACTTTGGAACACCGGAACTGGGCGTATTACCCGTCCTGAGCTTTCTCAAATGCTGTTTTTGCCCCAGCGCCCCTACATGCTGCTGGGCACCCTGCGCGATCAATTGCTATATCCCAATTTGGCAGCAGATGCGGATGAGAGCCAACTCAGAGATGCATTACAGCAAGTAAACCTGGCCGACTTACCAGAGCGTGTCGGCGGTTTTAACATAGAGCTAACCTGGGCAGACGTTTTATCCCTGGGCGAACAGCAGCGTCTCGCCTTTGCCCGCTTGTTACTGAGCAGACCCCGCTACGTCGTCTTAGATGAAGCCACTAGTGCATTGGATCTGAGTAACGAAAAGCGGCTTTACGATCGCCTCCGAAACAGTGAAACAACCTTCATCAGTGTTGGTCACCGCCCTAGCTTGCTGAAGTATCACGACTACGTGTTGGAATTGACTGGAGATACTCACTGGAACTTAACTCGCACAGAAGACTACACAGCAACAGAGCAGGTCTTTAGTTAAGTTTGGATGTTTTATAGCTTCAGCCAGTCATCTTAGGACAAGGGGCTTAAGCCCCTTGTTGGCTGACGGGCTAACCTGCGTCCCAACGTTTGTGGCGACGGCTATATTGTGTGAGAGCAACCGCGCCACCTCACACAATAAAACATCCATTTTTGCTGATACGAACATCCTCATCCCTCATCCTTCATCCTTTCCACCACACCCTCTCGTCCATCTAGCCGCACCCATTGTCCATTCTGTAACTGCTGCATCGCGTTGTGGACATCCATTACAGCGGGAATGCCATACTCGCGGGCAATGATGGCACCGTGCGAAAGGCGACCGCCTACTTCTGCAATAATGCCCGCAGCCTGCACCAGCAAAGGTGACCAGCCAGAATCGGTATAGGGCACCACCAGAATTGTATTGCGCTCTAGGGTTGTAACCGATTGGAGCGATCGCACTACCAACACTCGACCTTCGACGATTCCAGAGCTAGCACCAATTCCTCGCAGCGATTGGGTGGGTAAGATAGGGCGATCGCGTCTATCCACCAATGGCTGAGGCGGGTCATTGCCATAAACTAGAGACGGAATCATTGTCTGTTGCTGATCTTGGGCAAATTGCGATCGCCGTCGAGTTACTACATTTTTGACCTCCGCTAACAGTATTGGGTTCGAGTCCATCACTAATTGCCGAATCTCCTCAATCTCCAGAAAAAAGATATCTCCCGGTTCTGCTAACAATCCCGATTTTGTCCACTGCTGCTCCAGTGCCACAACGCTCCAACGCAGTTCTGCTAGCAGCCGACTATAAACGGCTGTGACCTCCCCTTTCAAATCCAGCCGCCGTTGCACCAATTGGTTCTTAAGTCTATTAACTGAGGCCGTTTGAGGACTGCTAAGACCAGAGTCTGCATTTGGCGGCTGCCGCACAAACTGGGTAAATAATTCCTGAAGGGATTGCGGGTTTTCCGCCCAAGTCTCCACAGCAATGTCGGTGCCTACTTCACTCAAATAGCCATACTGCGCCAGAAAATCATCCCATTGTCGGAGAACCTGCTGCCCATCTGGAGTTTCCGTCAAGGTGGAGAACAGAGTGGTGCGATCGCTTGCAGTCTGGTTCAGCTTAGACAAAACATTTCGAGCTTTCGCTGCAATAGATTGAAGCGATCGCATCGAAGCCACCTCTGGGGTTCGACTATTATCTAACGTCGCGATGTCTGGCTTAAAAACACCCTGCCGCACTGCTACGCTCAACGGTGCCAGAATGCTGTAATAGGTGGCTCGCCGTAACAGCAGCAGAATTTGTTTAATTCGGCTCAGCAACACCCTTGGCTCTAGCGTCTCTACCGACTGGCTGGTTAGCTCTACCAAACTAGGGGTAAAGTAATGCGCTTGATCCCGCTTAAAGTGGTTTTCCAATTGAATCTCGCGCTGGAGCAGCCGCAGTAAACCGGGCAGATTGCGTAGTGTTGAGGCGATCGGCGGCTTGCTGAATGAGGCTCCTCTGGTGAGAAACTCCAAGCTTTCGGCCGGTAAGCCCATGCGTAAAAAGATTTGCCCCAGCAAGGTAGCGTTAAAGTAAGCAGCAGCGTGATGCAAGGTAGCTGTTTCAGTAAACTCTAGTCCCTGAGCACGGCTTCCCAAGACCAATGAAAAAATGTCACCCCAAACGCCACAAGTCAGTGGCCGATTAATCGACCAGGTAAGCGGGCAGATAAATCCTGGAATCACCTCCGCTGCAATCTTGCGGGTCCAGATCGGCAACAGAGTAGTAATTGGACGCGACTGCAAGATCCAAACCTGCTGCCCATCAAACGTCCATTCCACATCCTGCGGTACCCCGTGATATAGCGCTTCCAATTGCCGCGTCAGCACCGCAACTTGCCGAATCATACCCAGAGGCACAGCGCTCTCACCCTCGTCAGACAGCCTTTCTACCTCCCAAAGTTCACTGCCGTCATGGCGACTCTCGACTGCATCTGTAGCAGTATTCGTTACTGGAGCTGCGTCTTGTCTCCACACCCGATACTGTTCTGGTGTCACCCGCCCAGATACAACTTGACTAGCGCCGCCTGGGAGTGCCTCAATCACCACTGCATCGCCTTGGCGACTTACCGGGTCGCGGCTAAACGCAACGCCAGAGAAGGCTCCGGGAACTTGAACCTGCACCAGTACTGCCATGCCAGCCTCCACTCCGAGGCGATCGCGGCGATACTGAACAGCCCTCGGCAGGTTATAGGATGCCTGACAGCGCAGAATTGCTTGCTCTAATGCAGGCTGACTGGTGATGCCCAAAAACGATTCATATTGTCCAGCAGCAGAAGCGGTGTCAGAATCTTCTCCGATTGCGGAGGAACGCACCACGAATGGCAGCTCAGCGCTAGGTTTCAGTAACTGAATCAGGGGGGCAGGGTCGTCTCCTGGTGGTAGCACCCAGCCCGTCGGCACAGGATAGCCCTTTTGTTTTAGGAATGACAGCGTGGCTGCTTTTTGCCCTACTTTGTCCGGCTGCAAGGGTTGGTCTAGCGATAGCACCGCTCGGTCTCCTCTAAAAAATTTGAACATTGACTGCGAATCAGAGCGTACGCCTCGGTCGGGCAATTCCAGGTCATCGGGAATTTTTTGATAAATCCATCCCATGAGCAAGCTTAAGGTGACGGTGGCACCAATTAGCTCACCATCGTAGGGATGACGCAGCGCAGTGACAATTGGCATTAAGACCAGTAAGCTGAGTTTCCCCAGTTGCCGCTCTCGCAGAAGGGTAAAGCCAATCCCTCCCAGCAGCACAATCAACCCAGCCGCGATCGCATCGTGAACGACAAATCCCCAGCCTACGTTTGTGGTTCCAGCTCCCCGTCCTATCCAATAGCGCCCCATTACCAGCGCGATCAGTCCGATCACTTCCCAGACAGAACCTGCCGGGAAAAAGGATCGCGCCAACAGAACGGCGGTAATTCCCTTCCCTGCCTCAGATAGTACTGCCAACAGTCCAATCCATTTGCCGCCGTGATAAAAGGCCGCCGACACGCTGACGTTACCAGTACCCAGGGATTTGAGCGATCGCCTGCGGATAGCCCAAAACACCCAGTCAATCAACGGCACACCACCCAAAATCGGACAGAGAACAAAGATGAGTAAAACTCCAAAAACTTGTGTCAGCGTCATGGATATTAGGCACTCTGTTCGTTTTTATCCGGCGTTGCTAAGAATATTGTGGAGAAACATTCCCCAAAACGTCCCTTCAAAATATTCCTGTAGGCATGGCGCTAGTAAGTCCTCATTTTAAGCTGAGAGACCCATTCCCACTTAATTTCGTACAACAAAGGGTAGTGGTATTGATGTAAGGATTTTTTGATGGGCGGGCTTCGCCCGCCCATCAAAAAATCCTTACCAATTTAGGACTACCCAACAAAGAAGCACCCTCCTTGTGGAGGGCGCTTGAATTAAAGACTACAGGTAGCCGAAGCTAGATTTAGCCGTTGATGGCAGGTGCAGTCAACGCAACAGGCGCTGCTTCACCAGCAGCCAAATCGAGGGGGAAGTTGTGAGCGTTGCGCTCGTGCATCACTTCCATACCCAAGTTGGCGCGGTTCAAAATGTCTGCCCAGGTGCTCACCACACGACCCTGTGAGTCGATGATGGACTG
>JBBQFG010000160.1:0-12049 GCA_038321765.1 Elainellales cyanobacterium | reverse complement strand
CGCTTCCTTATCATCAGTAGTCAGAATCAAACGTACTGGGTTGCATAAGTCGCACTCAACCCAATGTTTTAGGCTTGTTGGGTTTACAAGGTGGGCGATCGCGCTGACAGCAGATCAAATGGTTCAACGTTCCCAATCACTTGTCGCAGGCAGCCTCGAACATTCAGCAGACAAGTTCTCGGCTGTCAGTGTGCATTGGGTCATTATGCGGCGCTAAAACTTGCTGATCAACGTATCGTACTCAGCGTGAGTCCCGATCCAGAACCAGGAAATACCAGTCTCGACTTCTACACCCAAGGCTCGGTAACTCAATCCTGCTCGAACTGACCAATATTACACTCCTGCATCGCCTCAGTTTTGCTAATGCCGATGATTGGAGCAGCTTACAGCCCGGTGTTAACCCTGGTGAGGTGGTAAGCATTTTGACCCGACGGCGATCGCGGCGATAGGTTGAATTCGGCATATCCTGAAGAGGTTGCCGTTGTGGAAGCGCAACGTCAACCTCTTTTAGTTCGCTCTGACTGTTCTACTCAGTACAGTTATGGGGCGTGCTCTCGCCTACGCTAAAGCATTGAGCGATAGAATCTTGCAGTGATCCATCCAAAGGAGTTCTATGGTCAGTCTGACACCCAATCCTAGCTTTAGTTTGTCTATTCGCGTTCAGCTTCCCAACCAGGCAGGGATGCTGGCCTACGTTACGCAGGCAATTGGCGAGGCAGGGGGAAACATTGGTCAGATCGATCTGATCGAGCAACACTCAAAGACCCTAGTGCGAGACTTTACGGTAGATGCGTTTAGCACCGAACATGCTGACGAGATTGTTTTGGCAGTTAAAGCCCTAACCGATATCAAGGTGCTGAATATCTCCGATCGCACGTTCAACCTGCATCGGGGCGGCAAAATTAGCGTTCAAAGCAAAATTCCTCTGCGCCATCAGAGCGACTTGGCAATGGCCTATACCCCGGGTGTGGGGCGTGTTTGCATGGCCATTGCCGAAGATCCTTCAAAAGTTTATGGATTGACGATTAAGAGCAACTCGGTGGCGATCGTCACCGATGGCAGTGCTGTCTTGGGGCTAGGGAACTTGGGTGCCGCCGCAGCGTTGCCCGTGATGGAGGGGAAGGCGATGCTGTTTCGTGAGTTTGGCGGCATTGACGCATTTCCCATTTGCCTCGCGACCCAAGATACTGATGCCATTATCGAAACGGTGAAGAATATTTCGCCCGTGTTTGGCGGCATCAACCTGGAAGACATTAGCGCCCCCCGCTGTTTTGAAATTGAAGCCCGGTTGCAGCGCGAACTGGATATTCCAGTGTTTCATGATGACCAGCACGGAACGGCGGTCGTCTCGCTAGCGGCGCTCTACAATGCCCTAAAGCTGGTGAAAAAGTCGATGGATCAGGTGCAGATTGTGATCAACGGGGCGGGCGCAGCCGGGGTGGCGATCGCCCGATTGCTGCGTAAAGCCGGAGCCGAGCATATCTGTATGTGCGACTCACGGGGAATTTTGAGCTACAGCCGCACTGACCTGACCCCACAAAAGAAAGAATTTGCCGTTGAGCAAAGCGGCACTCTCGCCGATGCTATGAACGGAGCCGACATCTTTCTGGGCGTGAGCGCACCGGGCGTACTCACCCCCGACATGGTACGCACGATGGCAAAAGACCCGATTGTGTTTGCCATGGCCAATCCCATTCCCGAAATCCAGCCGGAGCTAATTTCGGCTGATGTCGCGGTAATGGCAACAGGCCGCAGCGATTATCCTAACCAAATTAACAACGTGCTGGCTTTCCCCGGAATCTTTCGCGGAGCGCTTGACTGTCATGCTAAAACTATGACCACAACGATGTTCTTGGAAGCCGCTGGGGCGATCGCCTCCCTCGTCAAACCGTCTGATCTAAGCCACGAATACATCGTGCCCTCCGTTTTTGACGATCGCGTTGTCGCCGCCGTTTCGGCAGCCGTTCAGCACGCAGCTCGGGTTGATGGCGTAGCTGCCCATTAGGTTTCGCAAGCGGTAATATTCGCCATCGGTTGCAGGGACGTAGCAATGCCACGTCCCTGTCCAGAATTCACCTCTTTCCTCTGATACACTGCAATATCGGGTAGTGGTATTGATGTAAGGATTTTTTGATGGGCGGGCTTAGCCCATCAAAAAATCCTTACCAATTTAGGACTACCCAATATCGATTCTTTTTACCCTTTTGCCAAGTCACGCCCATGCTGACCAGTGAGTATATCGAAAAGGCTGAAGCGACCCGCGTCCGGGTGCTCAGCGAAGCATTGCCCTACATCCAACAGTTTGCCGGACGCACCGTGGTAGTGAAGTATGGCGGTGCCGCCATGAAAGACAGCAACCTGAAGGAAACGGTAATTCGGGATGTGGTATTTTTGGCCTGCGTTGGGTTACGCCCCGTCGTTGTTCACGGTGGCGGCCCCGAAATCAACTCGTGGTTAGACAAGTTAGGCATTGAACCACAGTTCAAAGATGGGTTGCGCGTTACCGATGCAGCCACGATGGATGTGGTTGAAATGGTGCTAGTGGGGCGGGTGAATAAAGAATTGGTCTCGCTGGTTAACCGGGCGGGTGGACTCGCCGTGGGACTCTGCGGCAAAGATGCCAACCTAATCACCGCTCGTCCTCAAGGGCAGGCGGATATTGGTTTTGTGGGAGACGTGCAAAGCACCAACACCAAATTGCTCGATTCGCTGGTCAAAAGTGGGTACATCCCAATTGTGTCGAGCGTTGCCGCAGATGAGTCAGGCCAAGCTTACAACATCAATGCCGATACAGTAGCGGGGGAACTAGCAGCGGCGCTAGGAGCCGAAAAGCTGATTTTGATGACCGACACCCCCGGTATTTTGAAGAATTATCACGATCTGGCGACACTGATTCCAAAGCTCGATATTCAAGAAGCCCGTCAACTGATTGAGTCGGGTGCGGTATCAGGCGGAATGATTCCTAAGGTCAACTGCTGCGTGCGATCGCTGGCTCAAGGGGTGCGTGCAGCTCACATTATCGACGGTCGCCTGCCCCATTCACTGCTACTCGAAATTTTTACTGACGCGGGTATTGGCTCCATGATCGTCGCGTCGGAATATATGCGCTAAGTTCGTAACAGTAGATAGTGTTCTAAAGATTAGGGTTGAATTGTTCGAGACGCAAAAAATTCAGGCGTTGCTGAATCCAACTATGATTCCCTCATCCCCAACCCTTCTCCCCAAAGAGAAGGGAGCTAGAATTCATGTTCCCTCTCCTTCTGGGAGAGGGCTAGGGCTTCAACGTGAGCGCTCAGCCGAACGGTGAGGGCAAATTTTGCAATTCATAGTGTAATTCAGCAACGCCAAAAATCAATCCCATGCGCGATGTGCAATGCTGTTAGTCGAGAGTGAGTGCTGCGTGAGTACCGAAGATCTTGAAACCGTTCAAGCCCAGTTTCAGTTGGGCAAAAGTGCTTTTGAACGTGGGCTGTATCGCAATTCTGTAGAGTATCTGGAAGCAGCGGCCAGCTTAGTTGACCTCACGTCTCACCTGGGTGGCGAGGTGCAGATTTGGCTGGTGACGGCCTATGAAGCCTTTGGCAAAACCCCAGAGGCGATCGCCCTGTGTGAACACCTTACCCGCCATCCCGACTATAAAATTCGCAAACAGGGTCGCCGCCTACTGGTCATTCTTAATGCCCCTCGCCTGCGCTCTCGCCCCGAATGGGTGACTCAGATTCCTGACTTGACGGGCATTGCCACCGCCGATGACGACAGCTCTAAACCCTACGCTCCACCCTCTCGTCCCCGTGCCCAACCAAAGCCCGCGCCCAAAGCTGAACCCGAACCCATCGACTTGAGCCAGGTTAACACGCGCGATAATCAGTTTGTCTTGATCACGCTGGGGGCGATCGCCCTCATGGTTGCTGGTCTGATTTGGTTTGGCCGATAGCGGGTAGGGGCGAAGCATTTGGCCGATATATTCCAAACATGACCGAGATGTGTTGGCCGAATGCTTCGCCCCTACATTCGCCCCTACATTCGCCCCTACATTCGCCCCTACATTCGCCCCTACGTTCGCCCCTACATTCGCCCCTACACAAGAGAAACTCATCCCTCATCCTTTTCCCCCATGCTTCGCCCCCTCCTCGTTGCCCTCATCGCCTGCCTCTGCCTCACGGGCTGCATTCAATACGACGTTGGCATCAACTATGCCAGCCAAACTCAAGGCGAAATTGTGCAGCGGCTGCGGTTGGGGGAGCAGTTAACCAGTTTAAACAATCCTACGGCGCGGGCATGGGTGAGCACTGTTGAACAACGCGCTAGAGATGTGGGTGGACACGTTCGCAGACCATCGAAGCAAGAGGTGATTGTCACCATTCCGTTTAATAACGGCAAAGACTTGCAGAGCCGCTTCAACAAGTTTTTTCAGATCACCGATGGGCGATCGCCCCAGTCTGGCCAAGCCAGTGGCCTGGAAATTCCTCAGGTCGAGTCTCACCTGACCGTTAAGGAAAGTAACCTGATTCTGCTCCAGCGCAATCGCCTGAGTTACGACTTAGATCTGCGATCGCTGGGGGTACTCTCTGCTGACGGTAGCTTGATTGTTAGCCCCGGCTCGCTTTTAGAATTTGAGTTTTCCCTGACTACTCCCTGGGGTGCCCGCAGCAGCGGCAGCAGTCTTCCGCCCCGGCGGCAAAACCACCAGTTGACCTGGACTCTGGCCGCCGGAGAACGTCACCACTTAGAGTCCGTATTTTGGGTGCCGAGTCCTTTAGGCATTGGCACAGCCGCGATCGCTCTCTTAGTGGCGATCGGCAGCTACCTCAAACACCAAGTTGACGACCTGAATGAACAATCCAAAACCGAACAACCCAGTGAACAGTTGAGCCGCTAAGCGAGGTTTTCAAACGCTCTTAAGCTGTGTCCAAAGCTTGTCGTAGGTTTCAGTCGCTTCGCCTACAGAGGCGATGCCTTCACAGTTGGCCAACATGTCGTCAGTAGGAAACAGATTTGTGTCTGATTTGAGGTCATCGGAGAGCAGATCAAAGGCCGCTGTGTTGGGTGTTGCAAACTTCAGTTTGTCCACCGCAAAGGATGCGTTTTCTGGTTCTAGCATGAAGTTAATCCAGGCGTAGGCAGCATCAGCATTCGGAGCAGTCTTTGGAATCACGATGGTGTCTGTCCAGACTGATGTACCACTCTTGGGAATTACGAACTTGAGTTCGGGGTGCTCGATCGGCAGCTTGTTGCCGATGATCGAGTAGGTCATGCACAGAGTCAGATCGCCTGCAATCAAACGGTCTTCCCAGCCAAACGATTCAAACGAGCGAACAGCAGGCTTCAGCGCTTTTAGTCGTTCGTAGGCTTCGTTCAATTCTTGAGGATTGGTCGAGTTGTAAGAGTAGCCTAGCGATTTGAGCGTAGCCCCTAGTACTTCGCGCACGTCATCCAGCAATGTCATTTTGCGAGAAAGTTTGTCTTTATTGTCCCAAATGAAATTCCAATCATCAGGCCCAGGGTTCAGCAGCTTTGTGTTGTAAATAAACCCGGTAGTACCCCAGCTCACAGGAACACTGTGGGCATTGTTGGCATCATAGGGTGGGTTTTGCCAGCGATCGCGCAAATTCTCCATTCCCGTTAGCCGCGCCGCATCAATCGTAGCCAGCAGATCTAGCTCAATCATCTGCCGCACCATATAGTCAGATGGGTAAAGGATGCTGTACTGAGTGCCGCCGCCCGCTAGCATTTTTGCCAGCATGACCTCGTTGGCTTCGTACACATCGGCAATCACCTCAATGCCCGTTTTGTCAGTAAATTTCTTGTAGACATCTGGGTCGGAATAGTCTGCCCAGGTGTAAATGTGTAGTGGGCCACTGGCGGCAGGCGAGGCACTGGCTGACTCGGCTGGAGCAGACGGCTGAGCGTTGGAATCACCGCCTCGCTGGCAGTTGGCCAACGCCACGCTGGAGAGAGCCGCTGCCGAAAACTGTAGAAACCGTCGCCGGGTGGGGTTAGAAAAGTGCCCAATGCTAAAGCGAGATTTTGGAGTCATAAGAGGGAAATGCTAATCATCGGATAAATTCCGGTTTGTAGAGTAGAGTAGCGCAAAACGATCTTATTTCCCAAGCTAGACTTACTTCCCAAGCTAGAGGTATAGCCCAAGCTAGAGGTATGGCGGTAGTCATGAAGCTTAGGACATGCCAGCGTCATTCCCGCCTGCGCGGGAATGACGCTGGCACCTATCGAGCAGATGGATTCCCGCCTGCGCGGGAATGACAGGGAGGCGTCCTATTTGATCATGGCTACCGCTATATGGGACGCTAAGGAATGAGAATTAAGTAACTCCGCCATTTTTCTGTAGGGGCGAACGGCCGTTCGCCCCTACCAGCAATCAAATTCCCGATCTTATTAAATCCATAATCCTTAATGCTTTTCGGCGGTTGAAGTCGCCATGGCTGTCATGGGTGTCTGTGCTTTCAGCTCAACGATAAAGCAAGTCCAGTTTGCATCACTTTCTAGTTTAATAGTGCCGCCAACATGTTCAGTCAGTTTTTGCACGAGTGCTAACCCTAAGCCAGTGCCACCCTGCTTCCAGCGATCGACGCCAGGAACCCGGTAAAACTTTTCAAAAATGCGATCGCGCTCATCGGCAGAAATTTCTACGCCCGAATTACAGACACTTAGTTGAAGATGCGTTGCAACCAGTGGCATAATACGCCCTTGGGTTTGCGCCGTTTCACTCGTTGCTGCCAGATTAATTGGTTCCACGGAGAAGGTAATCGTTTCATCGGGGGGCGTATATTTGCAGGCGTTATTCAAGAGTTCTGCCGTGATGCGGTTGAGACAAGCCCGATCGGATGTCCAAGCTCTGAGATTAGGCGAGAGATGAACTTGCAGCCGTTGCTGACGATTTTGGGCACGCTCCTGAAAGGGTTGTAGCAGTTCATCGACCCATTCATAGAGATCGATGGGTTCAAGTTCCAGAACTTTAGTCCCAGAAGCCACTCGTTGGAGATCAAGCAAGTCATTGATCAGGTTGGCTTCCCTGGCACACTCGGTTTGTAGGATCTCCATATAGCGATCGCGGCGCTCTTCCGTTGGCATGGTTTTGAGCATATGAATCGCCATCTTCATGTTGGAGACGGGGGTGCGTAACTCATGAGACACCGTGCTGAGAAAATCGTCTTTGAGCTGGTTGAGTTCTTCGAGCGCTTTGACCTTTACCTGCGCCGCTTGATACAGTCGAGCCTGACGCACCGCGATCGCACATTGATTTGCCACCTGCAACACCAACCGGGTTTCGGATTCACTAAAAGTCGCCTCACAAGCGCGAAACAGCCGCAGTTTGCCCAACACCCCTTGATCATCAATGATCGGGCAAGCAAAGATGGTTCTTGGCTGCCAAGCTGCATCCATAAACTGCGGCATAAACTCGCAGAACTGGAGGCTTTGCCCTGCCAGTAACTGTGGATAAATATCTGAAAAATTTGATGCTAAAAACACTTCCGGATGGGGTGCCAGACTTTCATCTGTACAGGCATGGGAAATGGTCATCGTGCCTTGCTCTAGATTAAACAGAGCCGTATCACAACCATAGATTTCTAATCCATGCACCAGTTCCTCAACGGCGGTTTGAAGAATTTGCTCTTCATCTAAACTATCCCGGACTTTATCAGTCATGCGCTTAATCATGGCTTCGTAGCGCAATGCCTGTTGTAGCTGCGCTGTGCGTTCTTCTACCTGCTGCTCCAAAATGGTATTGAGGCGTTGTTCATGCTGATAAAGTTCGGATTGCTGAATCGCGATCGCCGATTGAACGGCTAATTGCTTGAGAAAGTCGATCTCAGACGGCTGCCAAGTGCGAGGAGCACGGCAGTGCTGTGCGATCAATAAGCCCCAGAGCACATCGCCTTGCAGGATGGGCACAACAAGATTTGCCCGCACTTGCAGTTGCGTCAGCAGCTCAATGTGGGAGTCTGTTAACCCGGCAGTGTAGATGTCATTGATTGCCAGAATCCGCCCTTGCTTATAGGGTTCTCCCTGCGTTTCAGCGAAGTAGGTATCGGTAATCTGTCTACCCAGAAGCGACTGCCAGCCCTCTGCAACTGACTCGACAAGCACAATCCCGCTCCAATCGGGTTGGAACTGGTACACAATCACGCGATCGGTGTGTAAAAATTGGCGCACTTCGGCAACGGTCGTGTTGAGGATGTCGTCAAGCTCCAGCGATTGCCGCATCTGTAGAGTTATTGCTCCCAGCAAACGTTCTCGTTCTGTCTGCTGCCGCACGATCGTTTCTGCCTGTTTGCGCTCCGTAATATCTTGGGCGACCCCCACTAAGCGATACACCGCCCCGGCTTCGTTCCGAATGAGAAACGCTCGATCCCAAATCCACCGAATCGAGCCATTCGGTTGGATGATCCGGTACTCTTCGCTATAGTCTTCTTGAAATTGATTGGCGATCGCTGCAATGACCCGTGCTCGATCGTCTGGATGAATCGCATCAAGAAACGATCGAGGATCTTCATACAAGCTGGCACAGGTGCGTCCCCAGATTTCTTCATAGGCTGGACTGATGTAATCGAGCGAGTCTTTGCCGACTGATCCCATCCAGAACACTTCATGAATATTTTCTGCCATCTGCCGAAAACGTGCTTCACTTTCACGTAGGGCTGTATTGCTTTGTTGCAGCGCCTGCGTTCGCTCCTGTACGCGCTGCTCTAGGGTGGCATTAGCCTGTTGAATCTCACCAAACTTTTGCTGTAGGCTGGCTGCCATGGAGCGAAAGTTGTTTACCAGGAGCGCAAACTCAGTCACTTGGCTCTGCGTCCAATCAATGGGTGCTCGTTCTAACAGCTTTTCGGGTAGGTTTGTCGTGACGGCTGCCAACTGCGACACAGGCTTGACGAGCTGGCGGCTGACGAACATTGCTGCAATGGGAGCAAAGCCAGCCACCACCAGCAAGATCGCCATACTGCGGGTATGAACCATCTCAATACGCTGCACATGAGGAGTCGCAGTCATCTGCACAATCAGCCGCCAGGGGATTTTGTTGCTGATTGTGACTTCTTTCACAAACAGCGACTCGTTCCACTGCACCATTACTAAGGGGCTTGTGGCGGGTAGCCAGTGATAGGTTTGTTCACCGATCGCGTCAGTTCTTCCCTGTTTGCGCCAGTCAAACGACTGGTTACCAATCCACTCGGTGCGCGTACTGGCAACAACGGTGTTCTGCTGATCGACCAACGTAATACTCAGGCCGCGATCGCTCACGTTTGCCTGCAATAAGCTGGTGATGAAACTTAAGTCCAGTTCGCTTAAAACAGCCCCCGCGAACTGGTCATCTCGCACAATCGACACACCCAGCATTGCCGTTGGAGATGCTGTACTACCGGGTTGATGTTGCACTAACGCAAGCAACGCACCGGGCGATCGCTGCAATTGCTTGAAATAAAAGGTGTCATCGGAGCCGCTCTGAGCTTGAGTTGCACCATCTTCAGCAGTCAGTATGCGTTTCCCTGTCCGATCGAGCACGTAAATCTGTCGAAAATCTGGAAAGACACGTTGGGCAAATTCCCCTTTCTGCCGCACTATATCGCCTTGAACAGAATCGCCTTCAGGAACATCCACTGCCAGCTTGGCAAGCTCATTCACCACCGCTAACCGCCGCTCGTACCAGGCACGCACCTCAACGGTCAGGTAACGAGCGGCATCATCCAGGTCAGCGCGCGCTGTTGTCTTGATATCATCCACGACCTGATGGCTTGCCAGCACAATCAAGATGAGGGTAGGAACCATTACAAAGGCGACCAGCAAGTTAAAGAGTGTCTGTTGCAGCGACAAGGTGCTGATTGCCGGTGGGCGGGAAACCCAACGGTGAATGGGCAGATGGGTCAACAAGAGACTGGCCATGAGGGCATTGAAAATGCCATTCACAGGTTGCTTCAGCAGAATGATCAAGACTTGAGCTGAGTCTAAGTCCAAGACGACAGCGTAAAACAACCAGACGAGCGGCATCCCAATGAGTAACCAGAACGCCGCATCCAGTAAGACGATATTCTGCTGCTGACGACGATGAAACAGCCAACCGACAAACAGCGCTTCGAGTGTAAACGTCAGAGTCGTGTAAGGATGATGCCAAATGACGTAAGTGCAGCTACCAGCAATGAATCCTGCTAATGTACCCCAGCGGACTCCATACAGACAGACCACCAACCACACCGCGATCGAGCCAAACAGAAAATCAATATCAAAAAATAAGGTCCACCGAAAGTAGTTGCCTAAAAATCCAGCAATTACTAAGAGGAGCAACCCCAAAAGGTTTCTCTTATAGAGCCATTTTGCTTGCAAAACCGCTGCCAAACCCATTTCGCCTCTCTTACCGATCGCTTTAGTGACATACTCTCGGATCAATGAAAGCAGCCTTTCTACTGCGCCTGCCATGCAGGAAGAGGTTGTTTGATGAGCTGCCTCTCGGAAAGAGCTATAACGGATGCTGTTGGCACCTTGACTGCAACGGTCTTAGGGACTGACTCCAAGGGCTGACAAGAAATCTATCCACAACAGCCGATACTACGCAAGTCCTACTCTGCCACGGCTACCGTATATATTAGCAAATGATGAACTCCCTGATTGACTGACAAAACTTGTTAGTCAGATCCCCGAAAGCCCTCACCCTAGCCCTCTCCCGAGGGGAGAGGGAATCGGAAGGGTAGATCAACTCCCCTCGCCCTCTGGGAGAGGGGTTGGGGGTGAGGGCTATAGACTTTTGGCAGTCAACCAGGATGAACCCATCTTCCTTACTACGGGTCGGAGACCCATTCGTGTAATTTGGTATCACGACTGGCTTGAAAGGCGTTCTAGGAGGGAGCTTCAGGTCGCAGTATTTCTGTTCTACTTAGAGCTTTGGGATGACCGGGCTATCGTAATCTAGGGGTTTGGGACGACGGTTAAGGTCAAGGTCATAGCTGCCAAGCTGTTTTATTTTTATAGCGGTAGCCATGATCAATAGGATGCCTCCCTGTCATTCCCGCCTGCGCGGGAATCCATCTGCTCGATAGGTGCCAGGGTCATTCCCGCGCAGTCGGGAATGACCCTGGCATGTCCTAAGCTTTATGACTATGGCTATATAACGAGAACGGTGCTAGCAGCGGCTTTGGGAGTGGGGCACAGTTTGCTGCGCTGACGGGTGCGCCTGTGTTGGTGGCCTCTGATTTTGCCATTCAGGGATAAAGATTCAGGGATAAAGATTCAAGAGAGCAGGGATGCGATCGCCCTCACTGGGAGCCTGCCTCGCCCATCCAACTGCGGGTGCCAAACGACTGACAGGCACGCGCTGCGATCGCAGCGGCTTGCGCTAGCGCGTCAGGGAAACTGGACTGCAAAATGAAATGACAGAAGGCACCGTGAAAAATGTCGCCTGCTCCTAAGGTATCTACGGGAGTATTGATCGGGTCGTCAATAGTGGTGATAGCCGGAACGGTGATGGTTCCGGCAACATCGTGGCTGAGATATTGGATCGGGCTTGCGCCTTGGGTGATCGCGATGTGGGGAATGCCGCACGCTTGCAGGTACGCGAACACCTCGGCTGAGGTTTGGCAACCCGGCGGGTAGAAGTTGGTAGAACAAATAGCGTAGTCTGTGTGTGCCAAAACGGCCTCAAAGCCAGCTTTCCAACTGCCGCCGTCTACAACAACAGGGACAGATTGCGCGATCGCACAACGGGCGATCGCCTCCCCCACCGCCATCTGATGCCCATCAATTAGCACAACATCGATCGCTCCTTGATCCATCTGCTGCCAAATCTCAGCCGGAACATCGCTGACGTTGGCCTGTGCCTTCACCGCATTCAACGAAATGATGGCGCGATCGCCCGTTTTCTGAGTCACCAAAATAGACGATGCTGGAGGCGATGCGGTGCGGGCGGGCAGTAGGTCGGCGATCGCCACCCCCCACAGTTCCAGATCCGCCCGAATTAGCCGCACCATCGGATGCGAACCTAACACCCCCAGCACCTGAGACTGATTTCCCAGATAGCCAAACGTGACTGCCGCATTCGTCGCAG
>JBBQFG010000159.1:0-12121 GCA_038321765.1 Elainellales cyanobacterium | reverse complement strand
TATCGACCGACCAGTCGATATTGACTTCACCCGCGATCGCCATCATGGTAGCCTCCTTTAGATGAACACCGATCTCATCGCTAACGGCTGGCTGATAGTAGAGCCACTGGGCAGCAGTCACCACAGACCGAATGGCTGAAGTGGATTTGACCGCCTTCATGTAGGATTCCTTAGCTAACTGGGTGATTAGCTCCGCTACCTTTGCTATGACTACTTGAATCTTCTCGTTATCAGGTAGCTCCGAAGGCAGTAGTGACATCTCGATGGCGATCGCATTCGCTAACGATTGGGTATAGGGATCGATCGGCTTCTCCCCCTCCTTCAGCAGTTCCTTATAGGCTTCGATATTGGCAGCGATCGCCGCCGCATAGTTCAATACCGAAGCCATCTGACGGCATTCGGCAATTGACCCTAAATTCAGCCAAGAGCATCGAACCTTCGGACCTGAATCCGCCGTCTCTACTACTTCTGCTAAAGGGAATCCTTCAGCCCTTGACAAGTGAATCTCAACGACGAATGCCCATTCGCCTCCAAGCTTCAACCAGTAATTTGAGTCATGTTCTTGAGTCCACATCGCGATCGCCCTCCATTGATAATTGGTTAACCTGGTCTTCGATGATTGCCCTAGCCAGTACCGCTGGGGCAATCCCTCGCAAGCGGGCTAAGTCCATGAATGCTGCGTAACCCGCCCTGCTCAGCCGCAACCCGATCGTTGCTGAGTGCAGGGAGTTAGCAGCCCTCACGAATCGCCCCGTGCGATCGCGTTTACTCTTTAGCTCGTTCATCTTTTGCCCGGAATATGTTGCCATACCACCCATCCTAATACCGTGGATATCAACCGTCAACCATTGACATCGATGGTGAGATCGATTAGGTTTAATCTAGGTCAAGAAATTGACAACCAGTTCAATCGACACAAAGGAAAGTCAGATGAAAGTTTGGCAGTTATTGGTAATGATCGGTCTAGTGCTTCCAGTTCGGGCGATCGCCTACCACTCCACCCAGGACACAATCACTGCTCGCGTCACCGACAAGGATCGGGTTGACGGCACCTACTTAGTGTTTACAGATTCAGAGACGTTCAAGAACACCGATGAGCTAATCTTTTTCAAGTTCAATTCGTCCGACGTTTACGGCCAGCTCGAAGAGGGTCGCACCTATCAGTTTCGAGTAGTGGGGTGGCGGATTCCATTCCTTTCTACGTACCGCAATGTCTTGGCTATTGAAGAACCCGGAGTCTAAAGCAAGGCGATCGCCAGACAAGCGCTGCGATCGGATACGTGCAGCACCATCAACATAAAACAATTTTGGAGGATTATGGTTATCACTTTTGATTCGATTCAGCCCGCGTCTTCTGTTACAGTCGCAACTTTACAGAACAATGATTTGGTAAAAGTAGGGTTTGCTCGCGTCCTAGATCAAGACGTTCTGAAAGATATGCAGGAGCTAAAGGTTCGTCCATTCGTAAGAGCTATCCTCATGGACTCTAATCAAAGGGTGTTTGATGTCATTGTGGATTCAAATTATTCACTAGCAGATGTGGCGGAGGCAACTGCACAAATGCTTGAAGGCCATCGCATGAAGGTGAAAAGACAGGTTGGCCTGAGGGGTCGGGAGGAGGTCAGTTCGTTTCTCCAACTAACGCAGGAGGGCGATCGCTCATGACTAATCAATCCGCAAGAGAAGAAGCATTGAAACGGAAGTATCCTGTCGGCACTAAAGGGAGACTCAGGCCGATAGACGTACAAACCCTGACCCACCTCATTTCAAGAGGGTGGGAACCAAGCTTTGAGGTAACAGTAGAGTCTGCATACATAGCTGGGGTTGACAAAGTTGACTGCCTTGTTGTGCGGTGGGGTCAGGGTCAGGCCGACTGGTCAGGCGTCATGGCTGAAGGGTTTCAAGCGATCGCGCTTGTCAGTGAAAGCACAAAAATTGAGACGTGGTTTGAAGAGGGACGTCAAGCGGCTTTGAAGGGAAAGGGTGATGGGCGAAAATGCCCTTACGATGACGACTACTATTGGTTTGACGAATACATTTGGTGGAATCTTGGCTACAGGTACGAAGACCGCTCGGTGAGGTTACTTGAGGCCGAGAAGTTGATCAAAGAGTTGAAAGGCGATCGCGCATAAAGGACTCCCACCTGTCGCGCTAGGCTTAATCAAATTCACTGGTGACTACCATGACAGACTTCGCGATCGCCCTCCTACTATCAATATTGGCTCATTTACTGGGAGACTACGGGCTTCAGAATGGATGGATGGCCTTTGGTAAATTAAGGCGATCGCTGCCTGCGGTGGTGCATGGGGTGGCCTACGGGGTGGCCTATGTGACTACCAGTTACGTGTTTGAATGGCTGGGGTTGTGGAAGGAGGTAGCGGGGTTGGCACAGACGGCTGTGTATCTGCGAACTCCTGGTCTAGTGCTGGCGATCGCGCTTACTCACCTGTTAGTAGATAGATTTGCTGTAGCTAGCCTGTGGTACAGAGCCTACAACGGCTATCTGGCAACGCCTTCTGACGAACTGGAGCCTTGGCAGCGGAGCGTCTGTCTATCGATCGATCAGGGCATCCATCGGTGGTGCGACACGATTTTCGTCATCTTGTTTTGGAATTGAGAGGCGATCGCGCCTAACGACCATTTCAGCACTAATTACTGTTTCGGAGAAAACCAAATGAACACACAAATCATTTACCACGAAGTCAAGCCGGGTGTGCCGTGCCCAGACGGATTGGCGGCGGCATGGGTCGCGCACAAGGTCTATCCAGAAGCAAGCCTTCATGGGTGGACTTATGACGACAGCGAGATCCCCAAAGTCAGTAAGGGCGATCGCCTTGTCGTCGTAGACTTCTCGTTCTCGGCAGACGCAATTGAAGGGTGGATCAGGGGCGGGGTTGAGCTTACCGTAATTGACCATCACAAGACGGCTCAAGAAGCCTTAAGTCAGTTCGACATTGGTAATCTTCAAACTTCGCTAGAAGAGGCAGGTCATAAATGGAATGTCCTGTTTGACATGAAAGAGTCTGGGGCAACGCTGGCATGGCGACACTTCTTCCGATACACGCGAATGCCTGTTTTCCTGGAGTATGTCAAAGACAGGGACTTATGGAATCACTCGCTGATGGCTACAGAAGAAATCCATGAGGCCACGGGCGCACTTCGGCGTAGCTTCGCCCTCTATGACGTTCTTGAGTTGATGAGCATGGAGGAGCTGATTAGATTCCTTGCTCCATTAGGGGCAAAACTTCTGAAGCCTAAGCGGGAAAAGGTGAAGGCGATCGCAGATCAGCACGAGTACAGAGTCCTGAGAACTCCGATTGGTGAATACGAGATTCCTGTGGTGCAGCTAGCAGCAGATACAGACAGGCTGGCTTCCGATGTTTGCGCCTACCTCTATGAGAGACACCTAGAGGCACCGTTCACCGCCTGCATTACCAGTCAGGGAGCGTGGAGTCTGCGGAGCGACAAGAAAGGTAATAACACCGACGTCAGCGCGATCGCCAAATCAATGGGTGGTGGCGGGCATCGCAATGCCGCTGGGTTCACGCCAAAAGAGGGCGATCGCGCCTAACGACCATCTCAGCACTAATTGCCAACACGGAGAAAATCAGATGAGTTCCACTCAAATCGCAAATTCCATAGCCGCCGTTCTCAAACGTCATTGCCCAACAGCAGAGGCTGAAGTCTTTTCCAGTGCGGAGGTTGACGACTCTAAGCCTGGTCATTTCATATCGATCTCAGCGGGCGACCCAATCGGCATCGACATTGTTCAGGGAATCATGGTAATGACAGACATTGAGTTCGTGAAGTGGGTCAAGGACGAGCATGGAGAGTTCATGATTTACTTTGTTCCGCTCAAGGGCGATCGCGCTCAAAAGTGCCCTGCTCACGCTTCATGAAAACTCAAACTCGACTTCCTCTGGCCGCTTGGTTTTTTATTGCAGCAGCACTCCCCATATCGCTGCGTTTGTTGAGCAGATCAACGCCCACACTGGCGAACGACGTTCACACGCCCACGCTCACCTCGGCGACACCGCGATCGGGCATATTGGATGCCCGCGATCTACTGGCTGACATTAACGTCCGCACTGCTCCCGGTACGCAGGCGAGTATTGTCACGATGGGAAGCCCTAATGCAGTCGTGACGATCTTGTCTGAGAGCCAACACACTGATGGCGTGTGGTATCAGGTGAGGCTGGTCAGTACGGGGCAAGAAGGCTGGGTGCGAGGAGATTTGGTGCGGACGCAAACGACTAACTCACTGGCCGATCCGACCAATGAACCCGCGATCGTCAACCCTAGCCCTGAAGTCAATGCCGTAACCGATCGGGCGATCGCCCTGTTAGATCCAAGGCGATCGCAACCGAATCAATTTACTCAGGCGCAAATTGATTACTTCATGGAAATAGCGCTGGGATCAGAGTGGGGAAACTCTGATCAGCTCATTCGTAAATGGAACCAAAATCTTCGGATTAAGGTGGCTGGCACTCGCACTAACGAAGACATCGCCGCCCTAAATACAGTCATAGGAGAAATCAATGGGCTGATCAATGGCAGCGGAGTGCAGCTCACTCTCGACGATAACAACCCTAATGTGGAAATTATCTACGCCTCCCAAACAGAATTTAGACGAATAGAGCCAAACTATGCACCCGGTAGCTCAGGATTTTTTAGAACGTTCTGGGACAGAGGTGTAATTAATCGCGCCAGAATTTTAATCACAGACAGCAATCGAGTTAGCCAGCGTGAACGTAGCCACGTAATACGAGAAGAGCTTACCCAGATAATGGGGCTAGTACGAGATTCTTGGCGCTACCAGGACAGCATTTTTTATCAAGGTCGGTCGGACGTCAATCAGTACAGTGCAGATGACCGGGCACTTATCCAACTCCTATACTTAACCAGTATTCAGCCCGGTATGTCACAATCGCAAGTTGCCAGCGCCCTCCAAACCGTTTTAGACCAATAAGCGGCATTTAATTAAAGGTCACTTCAACGGTGGATTTTGTCGCATAACCTACAAAAAACTCAGCATGGCGATCGCCACAACTCTTATCGATTTGAGCCTGAGATTCCATCCTCACAAAAAACAGCGCATCCTTCACAGAACGCGCTGTTTTTTTGAGGAAACTAGATTAGGTAGGACTTAGTTCACCCAGCTAGACGAAACCCAGCCACCGTCGGTGATCTGATACCAACCACCGGAGTAGTCTCTGTAAGGAACAGAGCTGCCATTGGCTAGATACGCCACGGCGCTATATCCAATACCAGGACCCGATCGCACCACTAGCTCACTACCGTTGGTAGATACGGTAAGGAACCCAGGGCCAACAGGCTCATCACCATCAGGACCACCAATACCACCACTACCTAACCAGTCAGATGAAACCCAGCCACCGCCTTCAATTTCCGACCAACCACCGGATGTTCTAGTTACGGTAACTAGAGTGCCGTTAGTCAAGTAGTCTCTAGCGGCATAACCACCACCAGGGCCAGAGCGAACAGTGAGTGGACTGCCATTAGTGCTGACAAAGATACCTTCATTACTACCAGGGGTTTCACCAGGATAGCCAGAGCAGCTATTTCCGGATCGGAAGGCGGCACCGCGCAAACCCATAGCATTTGCTGTCTGGGGACCCACTACCCCATCGGCATTTAGACCGTTGTTGGATTGAAACCTCTGGACAGCGCTCAAAGTATTTGATCCAAACGTGCTATCTACACCACCAGGGTTATAACCTGCATTGATCAGGGTGGCTTGGAGGTCGCTCACTGCTGGACAAACATCGCCAAAGCGTACAGACGCTTCGGCGTTGGGGGCAGCGCCTACTACTGCAGAGAGAACCACGGCTGTGGACAGTGCTCCTACCCAAGCAGAACTGGGAACTTCCAAGTTAACCTGCAATTCGGGAGCGGGATTGGGGTCTTCGTAGGCCACTGCGGCATGGGCAAATGCTAGTGCTTCCATAGATCTCCTTTCTCGTGTTGTACGAGTTTTCAGGTTGACAGACAAATGAAACTAAGTAAATCGGCTACGGGGCAATTAAACCTCAAAAGCTATATGAGACTCGCGTGACGGAGAACATTGCGCTTGAGTTTTTTTGGCAACAGAGCCGTTTTGATATTGAGGACTAGTCAATTTAAGCCCAGTTGTAAAAGTTTCTACAGACGGTGGGCAACCCTAGATTTTGCTCGTTAGACAAAATCTGCTTTTAAATTCAGATACGCGATGTGCAACTTTCCTGAACCCCCTCACCCTTTTCATGTATGCCGAAGGCTCAAAGTCCCTCTCCCAGAGCGGAGAGGGACTTTGAGCCACTCTCGCTCCCCTTCTCCCCGCTTGGGAGAAGGGGTTGGGGGATGAGGGCGGATTGAAAGTTGCACATCAGGTAACGTAGAAAAAAGTATCGGATTCGAAGCGGGTAGAACGTTTCTTCCTGTATGCAATATCGTTGATTCAGACTAGAACTAACGACACCTCCCGTGCTTGAGAATTGCAATAACAGCTTGAGAGGATGTTTCAGAAGATTAATTTTTTAGGTGCGTCGTCCAAAAAATCCAACCTTCTAGACTGCTTCTGAAACAGTCTCTGAGAAGCAGATAAACAGCGGTTAAGGATTATGGATTTAATAAGATCGGGAATTTGATTGCTGGTAGGGGCGAACGGCCGTTCGCCCCTACAGAAGAATGGCGGAGTTATTTAATTCTCATTCCTAAGCCCGTTTAAATTTGTTCATTTACTTTTGTAAGGATGCTCATGCCCTCTGGCATTATTCTGCCAACCGTAGCCCAGTGGCTAGCTGGAGCCTTTGAAAATCGTGCTCAGTCTATGGCAGAGCCTGCTTGGTTTGTACATCTGCGGATGTGGCAACGCTTACTACCCCATCGGCTTGAAGGGCATTTCGCGCTATTTGCAGAACAGGCAAATGCATTGTTTTTAGATAAACCCTATCGGCAGCGAGTCTTAATTCTCCAAGCTGTAGACTCTGAGCACATCCAAGTGCAATATTTAGCTCTCAAGCAGCCCGATCAGTTTTGTGGAGCAGGAGCCAAGCCCGAATTATTGAAACAGTTGGGCTGGGATGATCTGGAATGGCTTCCAGGATGTGCGCTGACCTTAACTTCTCAAGGCAACTCGTTTGTGGCAAAGCCGCAACCTGGCGATCGCTGTTATTTTCAGTACGACGGTAAAACTCGAGAGGTAGTACTGGGGTTTGAAGTCACCGAAAGTACGTTTCATAGCTATGATCGAGGCGTTGATCCTGAAACCGGACAGGTTCTGTGGGGTGCTCTCATGGGTCCCTATGAGTACGTAAAGTGTGAAGACTTTGCAGCAGAATTGCCTGAGTATAGCGGTAGCCATGATCAATAGGACGCCTCCCTGTCATTCCCGCGCAGGCAGGAATCCATCTGCTCGATAGGTGCGGGAGTGGATTCCCGCCTGCGCGGGAATGACGCTGGCATGTCCTAAGCTTTATGACTATGGCTATAAAATAAAGACTGCGCTTCGGGCGATCGCCGGGGAGAGTAGCTCACAAATCAAAGGCGAGACGCTTAGCGTCTCGCCTTTGATTGTGTATTAGGTAGAACGACTGCCTGAGCAGTTGCTTTATCCGTCTCTGCAAAAAGGGACAGATTACATCATGCCCATGCCGCCCATTCCACCCATACCGCCCATGCCGCCCATACCACCCATGCCGCCCATTCCACCCATGTCTGGAGCCGCAGCAGCAGATTTTTTCTCAGGTCTTTCGACGACCAGTACCTCTGTCGTGATCACCATTGCAGCAATGGAAGCTGCATCTTGCAGGGCAGAGCGAACCACCTTAGCAGGATCGATGATGCCCGCAGCAATCAAGTCTTCGTACTGATTGGTGAGCGCGTTGTAGCCAACATTAAAGTCTAGCTCTCGGACATTTTCAACTACAACTGAGCCTTCTACCCCTGCATTATTAGCAATTTGCCGCAGTGGTGCGTCTAATGCCTTAATGACGATACTGGCACCAATTTGCTCTTCAGCAGGAAGGCTGGCCTTGAAGTCTTGAAGCTTGTGGGCAAGGTGGAGCAGTGTAGTGCCGCCACCGGGGACGATGCCTTCCGCAACCGCTGCTTTCGTAGCGTTGAGAGCATCTTCAATTCGCAGCTTTTTGTCTTTGAGTTCGGTTTCGGTTGCTGCACCCACTTTGATTACCGCTACGCCGCCAGTTAACTTGGCAATTCGCTCTTGCAGCTTTTCGGTATCGTAGTCAGAATCAGTGGCCTCTAGCTCTTTGCGAATTTGGGCAATCCGCTTTTCTAGCGCTACCTTATCTGGCGCTTCTGCCACCAGAATTGTATTGTCTTTGGTGATGGTGACTTTGCGGGCAACACCCAGCATGTCGAGCGTGGCGGTGTCGAGGCTAAGGCCGATTTCTTCCGAAATCATCTGCCCACCCGTTAAGACGGCGATGTCTTGCAAGATAGCTTTGCGGCGATCGCCAAAACTAGGAGCCTTGATTGCAACAGCATTGAGCACGCCCCGCAAGCGATTAACCACTAAAGCAGCTAGCGCTTCCCCATCTACATCTTCGGCAATGATCAGCAGTGGCTGACCAGCGCGGGCGATTTTCTCTAGGATTGGTACCAAGTCAGAGATAGTGCTGATCTTTCTATCAACGATTAAAATCGCGACATTTTCAAACTCGCAGATCATCCGGTCAGCATCAGTGACAAAATAGGGTGAAATGTAACCCCGGTCAAACTGCATTCCTTCGACGAACTCTAGTTCGGTCGTTAGCGACTTAGATTCTTCGACCGTTATAACGCCATCGCGTCCTACTTTGTCTACCGCTTCGGCAATCATATTGCCTACCACTTCGTCGCTGCCAGCAGAAACGGTCGCAACCTGGGCGATCGCACTCCCAACTACGGGCTTCGCCACTGCTTTAATGTCTTCTACTAGCTTGGCAACAGTTTTTTCAATACCTCGACGTAAACTGACTGGGTTAGTCCCAGCAGCCACGTTTTTCAAACCTTCGTGAATCATGGCTTGAGCCAGTACCGTGGCTGTAGTGGTGCCATCGCCTGCTAGATCTTTGGTTTTGGAGGCTACTTCACGAATTAACTGCGCGCCAGTGTTTTCTAACGGATCTTCTAGCTCAATTTCTTTAGCAATGGTGTCGCCATCATTGACAATCTGTGGTGCGCCGTACTGCTTCTCAAGTACCACATTGCGACCTTTCGGCCCCAGGGTGATCCGTACCGCATCAGCGATCGCATTGACTCCCCGCTCCAGCGCCTGACGGGACTCTTCTTGGAACACAATAATCTTAGACATACTTAATTGATGTAGTTCTCCTCTCAGAATTTAGCACTCTCCGGCCTAGATTGCTAAATTCCCTGGTTCGGGAATCTGGGATTTAAATTCTAGCCTCCACCCCTGTACTTTACTCAGAATCGACTCTAGCCAGTTTTTGCGTGATGGAGGGCTGCGTCGAGGCAGGTAGAAAACCAGCGGGCTGAGGAGATGCTTGTACCGTTAAAGCTTCCGCCGCAACAGGGTGCATAACAATGGCTGAATAGGAAACTACTCCAGCCGTTTCGCTGTCAATACAGCGAGCGGCCTGACGAGAGAGATCCAGCGATCGCTTGCCCACATAGGGACCACGATCGTTAATTCGCACAATTACGGAGTTCCCGCTCTTTTGGTTTGTTACTTTCAGGTATGTGTCAAACGGTAATGATGGATGTGCTGCGGTCAGGCCGTTTTGATCAAACCGCTCACCTGCTGCCGTCAGGCGGTTGTGAAAGTAAGGACCGTACCAAGATGCGGTACCGTTTAGGGATCGCTTGGTAGCGGAAAGCGCATAGAGTTGAGTCTGAGCTTGCACCAGCGGTAGTGAAGCTACGCCCAGCACTGTTCGCAGATTGTTAATCCAGTCGATTGCCACCAAGTCACCGCTGCGGCGAAGGCTCGCTTCTAGAGCTGGGTCAATCGTAAACAGTAGCGATCGCTGACCCGCCTTCCCCGCAGGCAGACCATCTACTCGAGTCGGCTGAAGCGTCAGTGGATCGAATCCAGGAGTTTCTAGCACTTCACGAAGGCGATGAGCCAATTTTGCGGCACCTGCCTGAGTCGGCAATTCGGCTACTGCTTGCCCTTTAACGCGAACTTGAAAGCCAGTGGGGCGCGGACTGGCTTTAACGGTGTGAGCTTGACCCAACGGGATGCATTGTTTGAATATTCCCACTAGTGACGTGTCGGCACCAGCCTTCGAGTCTGCTGATTTCACAGCGTTTACTTGAGGAGATAAAGCAGGCTGAACTACCGTAACGGACGGAGCCGCCGCTACCCGAAAACCCCGTGTTCGCTCTGGCCGTGGCAGCCACCGCAAGCGAGAACCCGCCGAGGGGCCAAACGCAGTCTTAGACGATAAAGGGGCGATCGCCGACTCTGTCGAGAGTTGGGTAGGTATAGCCAAATTTGGATTTGTAAAACGATGAGCAATAGAACTCAAAAAGGCTTGGGGTGCATAAAAACTGCCCATGTAAGAAACAACCCAAGCTAGTCCAAGAAAAGTCATATAGTATGCCGTATGAAACACAGATGCGATGTCAAAACCACTGACCACGGGGATGCATCAGGATGAAGACAGCAGCAAACTGTTCATCAATCGAAACCATCTCGTCAGAGATATCAATGCTCTGTAACGCGTTGTAAACAGCAGGAAGCTGCCTGCTCACAACATGTTGCAAGAGGTCAATATTTGACAGACGTTCCTAGAAAGAGATCTAAGTAAAGATACGGAGGATACATCCCAGGATTTTCTAGAATAGAATAAAACTAGAGTTTGTGCCAAAAAAAGTTCCTTTTGATACATATTAGAAACAATTTTTGATGAACCTCTGTAAAGATTAGGTAAACATGACAGACTGTGCCAATTCATCCCAATGGGATCGCCTACTGCAAAACCTGGGGGTTTGGCAGGGTTCTTTTACCCGCTTTTCACCCGTGGGAGAGCTGCTTGAGGATATGCCCACAGTCGTTACGCTAGAGGGGATTGATGGAAACCAAACCGTACGGCAAACGCTGGAATATTTTTCGGCTGCAACGCAAGAATTGACTCAGCGCCGAGTGTTGGAATACAGCACCCTCAACCGCAGTACTTTGCTGTTCGAAACGGGAGCCTTTAGTCAAGGCTCACTTCAGTTCAGTCCAGTTTCAGAGTTTGGTGCAGAGTTTGGCTTTATTTGTGGCGATCGCCGTCTCCGCTTCGTGCAATTGTTTCATCCCAAAGACGGGGAAAGTCCGTTATCGGGAGTAACCCTGATTCGTGAGCGGCTAGAACAGGCTACTACTCCAGAACGTCCACTGTTGACGCTGTCAAGCTTACTGGGAACCTGGCAAGGGCAATCGATCACGCAATATCCAGACTGGCGATCGCCAGATCTAGCGACAACTACGCTGGCTATTTGGCAGGAGGGCGATCGCCTACATCAACGACTCACAGCTACTAATTTTGAGATTACGTCTACAGCGGCGATCGCCCCGACAAAACTTCTATTTGATCAAGGCGCAGTCCCAATGCAGGTGCTGTTGTTACCAGATGGAGCGTCTTGCAATACGCCTATCACGATCCCCAAAGGACGTGCATTCTTACTAGAAGTTGGCTGGTTGATCACCCCAACGCTACGCCAGCGGATGATTCGCCGCTACGATGCCCAAGGCGCTTGGAGCAGCCTAACTCTAGTAATAGAGAAAAAAATAGATGAATCAGCCGTGCCCAGCCTTTAAAGCGAAAGAACGACCGTTGTTTTACTGAGAGCTGTGCGATCGGCAGGGCTGTCAACAAAATAACGGTCGTTCGGCTTCAGCGAGAAATAAGTAGATGGGCTTAATGAAATATATAGCCATAGTCATAAAGCTTAGGACATGCCAGCGTCATTCCCGCCTGCGCGGGAATGACGCTGGCACCTATCGAGCAGATGGATTCCCGCGCAGGCGGGAATGACAGGGAGGCGTTCTATTGATCATAGCTACCGCTATAGAACCCATTTGACATCTAATTAGAATTGAGATTTAGGGCGATTTTTGGCAGTAGGGGCGAAGCATTTGCACTCGAATTGAGGCTGCGTTGCCAGA
>JBBQFG010000158.1:0-12163 GCA_038321765.1 Elainellales cyanobacterium | reverse complement strand
CCCAATGCTTCATCCCTACGCAAAAATGTTAACCGCTCCACATTTTATTGATAAACAAACAGTCGTTTAGCGGCTCGCGTGACGGCCACATACAACAACTGATTGCGCTCGCGAATATTGCGATTGACTAGCGCGTTGGGCACATCCACAAACACATTTTGAAATGTGGAACCCTGAGATTTATGAATGGTAAGGCAGTACGCATAGTTGAGATCGGCAAATAGGTTTTTTAGATCCCAGAATTCGCTCCAGCGTTTTTCTGTGGCATAGAATTCGAGCATCTTAATATACGCAGGCTGGCTCAATTCGTGCAGCACATTGACACTGCGGGGTTTGCCATCGTCGGTAAGCACATGCAGCCTCCAAACGTGCCAGCCGCCCGTTTCGGAGATGTCTACCGCTAGCACTTCGCACTCGCTGGAGGTGGTGAGCAGCAAATTATCGCCCACCATATAGGGTGTGTTGGCGACCAACCGTTCGCCTGCCACAAAACGGGGTGTGCCGTCGCCGTAGATGGCAATACGGATTTTTTGGTTTAGGTCGTTGACGCGGCGGTTGGTGTAAGCAACAGCGCGAACGTAGTCGGGGTCAGCTTTGTAGGTGTCACTCTGGAAGGCACGGATCAGCAGCTTTTCCCACTCGCGGCGGCTGGCTACAATTACGCCTTCAGTGCGATCGCCATTGGCATCCATGCCAAACTGCGGTAACTGAGGGCGGCTAAGGTCATTGCGAATTGATTCGGCTAGGACGGCGATCGCCCCGCCATAGCGCACTACTTCTGTTAGGTCAGCGCGCTGGGGAATCTCGGTAAACACGCGCGACTCTGCTTCGCCAATGGGGGGCAATTGCGCCACATCGCCAACAAAGAGTAGTTGAGTTTGGCTCAGCAAGCTATTAGCCGCCTGAGTCAGCAAATCCCACATTTCTTCGTTGATCATGGAGGCTTCGTCAACCACCACGAGATGGTAGCGGTCGAAGTGGTTCTCGCTGTCGCGGTCGGGTTTGAAAACCTGTTTACCTGTCACAGTGTCGATGTCGGGTCGCAGCCCCAACAGTTTGCAGCAGGTCATGCAGTCAATTTGCAATTCCCACTGAGTCGCCATATTCTCCAACACCTTGGTGGCTTTGTTGCTGAAGGCGGTAAACACAATGCGACGGCGATCGCCTTTCGCCCGTAAGCGTTTGATCAATGCCTGTAATAGTGTTGTTTTGCCCGTACCTGCGTAGCCCGTAAGCAGGTGCAGCCGTTCGCTACTGGCCGCAAATAGCTCTAGCCGCCGTAGCGCTTTCCGCTGCTGTCGATTCAGCTTAATGCCGGGTAGGACTTCCAGGGCAGGATTTGTCTGCTGTGCCCCTTTTACCTTTCGTATTCGCTGTGTTCGCTGCGTCGGCTGTGTCATGGGGTCTGCCTTAGCGCGTTTTGCGAGTGAGATCAATTTGAACGGTTTCGTCCCAGGTAAGCTGGGTGCGATCGCCCTGCTTTTGGGATTCTCGATAGGTGCGATAGGTGGTTACGCTTACATCGGCCAGCAGCAAGGCGATCGCCGGAGCCGCAATCGGTATCCATCCACCCTGGCTAAATAGCAGCAGTCCTGTGCCTACCGTTAGCCCCAATGCTACCGCACTACTGGCTGCTAGCCGTCCTGGGTGGCGTATGATCCAGCCCAACGTTCCCCCTACTACTCCCCAGCTTGCAATCCACAGCGCTTCAGCCCAGTCGGGCACCACCCAAAACAGGCGCTGCCCATCCAACACTGCGCTAAGGAGTTGGCTGGTTGCTTGAGCGTGTACTACTACCCCCGCCGCTCTAGGCTGCGTCCGTTCGCTGGCGCTGTAAGGGGTCAAAAACAAGTCTTTGCTGCTGGGAGCCGTCGTTCCAATTAAGACCACGCGATCGCGTACCCACTCCGGGTTTACCTCACCCTTTAGCACATCTGTGAACGAGATCATCCGAGCCGGAGCCGTGGGCAATCGATACCTCAACATAACTTGATAACCCGCTGCATCAGCATTTTGGTAGCCGCCCGACGTTGGCTCTAGCGGGCGCAGCAGTATATTGCCCAGTTGTGTCATGCCGGGATGGGTAGTGCTGTTGCGGGGCTTAATGCCGTCAGCCTCCAGATATTTTTGGGTCAGCCGCATGGAGAGGGAGTAAGCCGTATTTGCAAACACCAGATTGCGGCGGATCAGATTATCGGTGTCAATCACAAGGTCGTTGAACCCCACCCGCTCGGCAGGAATTCCAGGCGGGGGAGGAATCTGGGCGGATGCAGGGTCGCCCAATTTCATAATAGCGACCACATTTTTAGCCTGTAGCTGCCGCAGCAGCTCGCCGTACCCTGGCCCTGGCTCTTGGGGTAAATCTCGGTAGAGGTCTAGCCCAATTACACGGGGCTGTAGCTGCTGCAATCGATCCAGCGCCTCAGCCACAGATTGATCGGATGGAGTAGGCCGCTGAAGCGTTTGCAAATCTGCCTCATTAATTCCGACAATTAGCAGGCGCGGATCGGGAAGCTGTGCGGGTTGCAGTCGGGTCATTTGGTCGTAGGCAGCCAGTTCCAGGGGTTCTAGCCAGCCCACTTGCCGTAGCCCCATTACCAAACCCGTAACCGCAGCAGCGGCAATCGCCAACGCCTTAACCCCAGATTGAAGGTGCGATCGCCAGTCCAGCGGGGCAATGGGCTGCGTCCAGTCTTGCATTAAGCTCTCTGGCAGCAACAGCGACGCGGGAATTTCGGTCAAATCTGTGGGCAGATCCGCCAGTCGCTGCAACGCTTGCAATACATCCTCCACACCCTGATATCGCTGGCTAAAGTCATAGCGCACCATTCGATCCAGCACAAACGCTAGCCCCAGCCCAATATCTGCCCGGTCTTGCCAGCGCAGGTCTAGCGTATTGGGGTCTTCTGGCAACTGAGAGGGCGGCATCCCTGTAACCGCCTGGATAGCTGTCATTCCCAAGGCATAGATATCGCTGCAAAAGCGGGGTCTACCCATGAGCTGCTCACTAGGGGTGTAACCTTGGGTGCCAATTCCTACCGTGAAACTGGTATGCCCCACACTTCCCGAAAGCTGGGTTTGCAATTCTTTGACTGCTCCAAAATCAATCAGCACAATTTTGCCATCATGCCTGCGGCGAATCAGGTTTCCGGGCTTAATGTCGCGGTGAATCACCTGATTTTGATGGACAAATTGCAGCGCGCTCAGCACATCCTGGAGTAGTGCTACAACCTCCGCTTCACTCAGTCGCTGCCCGCGCGAAAATTCTTCGCTGAGTGGATGCCCGTCTATATATTCTTGAACAAAATAAAACTCATCGTTTTCTTGAAACGAGTCATACAGCTCAGGAATTTGGTCATGCTGTCCCAACCGTCTTAGCGCCTCGACTTCTGTATCAAACAGACGACGCGCAATCTCTAACATGCGGGCATCGCGGCTGATCGGCTTGAGCTGCTTGACAACGCACTTGCGAGGCTGATGTGTGTCGTCTGCCAGATAGGTCTGACCAAAGCCCCCAGCCCCTAAGATGGTGATGATTTTGTAGTGCCCGCCCAGCACGGTTCCTAGCATGGCAACTCAAATGTTCATCGTTGTAATAATTCTGACACACAGCATGAGGAACGCTGAGGAATGGAGGATGTACGCGCAAGGCGCAGGCAATGCCAACGATTTTGCCGTACTTGTTCCGAGAAGTCAGCTAGGCATAGCGGGGGATGAATCTGAAATTGGCGGGTATGGAGCTGAGCTTGTACTGACTGCTTTGGGGGCGTATGCTTCAAAATACTAACGCGCCATCTTTAGTGTGTACTTATTTTGGCATCTAGTTCCTATCGTTCCTAAGTTTATCGTTCCTAAAACTCCCGGTAGTTCTAAATTGGTAAGGATTTTTTGATGGGCGGACGAAGCCCGCCCATCAAAAAATCCTTACATCAATACCACTACCCAAAATTTAAGATCCTTTATCCTCGCGTCGCGAACGGCAAAGCCGAATATCTTTCCTCATGTTGCTTTCTGGTACTACTAAGCTTCTTGGCGTTATGGGTCATCCGATCGCCCATTCTCTCTCTCCCGTGATGCACAATGCTGCTCTAGCTCAGTTAGGGCTAGATTACGTTTACCTACCACTGCCTGTAAAACCGGAGAATTTGGAGGTGGCGATCGCCGGATTTGCTGCCATTGGGATACAGGGCTTTAATGTGACAATTCCTCACAAACAGTCCGTGATGGCACTAATGTCGGATATTTCGGCGATCGCTCAAGCAGTGGGTGCGGTGAACACGGTCAGTTGGACAGAGCAGGGGTGGGTGGGGACGAATACTGACGTGGCAGGGTTTGTGGCACCGTTGCAGCCGCTCTCAGCCGACTGGAGCCAGCGCACTGCGCTCGTATTGGGGAACGGTGGCTCAGCACGAGCGGTGGTGGCGGGCTGCGCTCAATTAGGTTGTGGGCAGGTACAGGTTGCAGGGCGCAATGTCGAGAAATTGGAGGCATTTTTGCACAGTTGGAGTGCATCTCCGATCCCAGTTAATCTTTCGGTTCACCTGTGGGATGATCTGCCCACTTTATTGCCTCACGCAGATCTATTGGTGAATACAACCCCGTTGGGAATGTACCCCCAGGTGGAGCGATCGCCCCTGACTGCGTCTGAGCTAGAACTGTTGAAACCAGGTGCGATCGCCTACGACTTGATCTACACCCCTGACCCGACCCGATTTCTACAACTGGCTCAAGCCAGCGGCGCAGTTACGATTAATGGGCTAGAAATGCTGGTTCAGCAGGGCGCAGCGGCGTTGGAATACTGGATTCAGCAACCTGCCCCGGTGGAAGTGATGCGAGAAGCCTTGTTGGATCGGTTGAAGGATCGCTAAAGAAGGATCGCTAAAGAAGGATCGCTAAATAGATAGATCAAACCCCAATGCGTTTCGTGTAGAGACGTGATTAATCACGTCTCGGTAATGGTATTGATGTATAGCTGTCGCCACAAAGGTTAGGACACTGGGATCAAAGGGGGTGTGGGGGCTTTGCCCCCAGCCAGGGGTTCCACCCCTGCACCCCGTCCTAACCAATCCGTTTATGGCTATAAGGATTTTTTGATGGGCGGGCGAAGCCCGCCCATCAAAAAATCTTTACCAATTTAGGATTACCCAACCTGGGTAACTTGGTAAGGGCTAACCAGCTTTCCCAATTGCTGAATCAGCAGGCTGAGGAACAGACCTACGTCCGTGACCACACCCACCGACTCAACCGAGCCGCGATCGCTCAACTTCGTCACTACGGCGGGGTTAATATCCACGCAGACCATCTTGACACCAGCAGGGGTCATGTTGCCAGCCCCGATTGAGTGCAGCATGGAGGAGAGCATCAAAATTAGGTCGGCGTTTTGGATGTGATGGGCGTAATCTGCCTGCGCCTGAAGTAAATCCATTTGGGTGTCGGGCAAGGGGCCATCGTCGCGGATAGAGCCAGCCAGGGAGAAAGGCACATTGTGCTTGACGCATTCGTAGAAAATGCCGCTGGTAATAATGCCCTGCTCAACAGCATTGGCAATGCTGCCGCAGCGACGAACCGTGTTGATGGCCTTAAGGTGGTGACGATGGCCGCCGCGCACCGAAACGCCGCGCTTCATATCCATGCCCAAGGAGGTGCCCATCATGGCTTGCTCAATGTCGTGAACGGCGATCGCATTACCGCCTAGCAGGGATTGCACATAGCCTTCACGGATGAGCTGAGCCAGATGGTCGCCGCCGCCCGTGTGGATTACAACGGGGCCACCCACCACAACGACTTTACCGCCCTGATCGCGAATGCGGCGCAGATCCCAGGCAATTTGTTCAACCACCAGCTCGACCCGGCGCTCGCTCGATACGCCCGATCCCATAAAGCCAAATTCCTTATCGCCCCCGGCGCGCGCATCGCGAGAGTCGGACTTGCGAACCGTGCGAATACCATCTACGCCAACAATGACGCGATCGCCTGTTTTTAAATCCCTCAGCAGCTTGCATTCGGCACGGGGGCCGTTGGGCGTGTGGGAAACGGCGATCGCCCCATCCATCCGCTGGTTGTGTACCCGCACCCATTCGCAGTTGACCCGTACCTCGGTGGGATAAATCGTCGTGACGTAGAAGTCATCGGGAGCAACACCATCCTGCGTAACTATTTCTAGCGGGTTGTCGCAGACTTCTTGGGGCTGCGCTACGGCACCGATGTCGATCAGTTGCGACATAATGGCCTCCATTACCACATGGGATGGAGCGGTAACCTTCACTTCGGCAAACGATGTACTCTGGCGCTGTTCGCCCAGGCGAAAGTTCAACACCTGAAAGCTGCCGCCGCCTTCCACAATTAGATCTAGAGCGCTGTTGATTAAGCCCGAATCGAGCAGGTGGCCTTCAAGCTGAATGGTGCGGCTTTCTACGGCAGCCACCGCATGAAGCAGTTCTTGAACAGGTTCCGTCACCCGCAGCGTCAGGCATTTGGCCGCACCGCCCGCCTTCATAAATTCAGACAGGGGCGTTTCGAGTACCACAAAGCCAGCCTCTGTCAGCCGTTGCTTCAGCGACTCGCCGGTTTTATTCATAATCACAATGCGATCGATGTTGACCGTATTGCAGGCAAAGTTGACGGCATCGGCTTCGTCAATGGCAATCCGCTTGGCTGCGGGGACGCGCATTTCGATCAGGCGATTGGAGTATGCGTCGAATGCGGGTGGATAGTAGAGCAGATAGCCGTCAGTGAGCGGACAGAAGCAGGTGTCGAGGTGGTAGAACCGCTCATCCATCAGCCGTAGGGACAGCACTTCAATGTCGAGCCACTTGGCTAGATAGGGGTGCGAATCGAGTTCCGAGCGGAAGCCATAGCCCGCCCACAGCCAGCGCCCTTCACGATCAAGCAGGGCATCGCCTGCGCCTTCAAAGGGTAAATCTTTGGGCAATTCATAAACGGTGTAGCCCTGCTGTTCAAACCAGGCTTTGAAGTAGGGTTCTTCGCCCTGACGTTCTTTATGGAAAAAGCGACTGAGGACGACATTGTTGCCCAAAATCAACCCGGCATTGGCCGTAAACACCATGTCGGGCACACCCTTTTGAGGCTGCACCAAATCTACCTGAGCGCGGTCTTTGATGAGGTGGAACAAACCGTGCCATTGCTCAACTGCGCGATCGCGTGACGACTTGTGGATGTTTCCTTCCATCCAGGGATTAATCACATAATCCACGTCGTAGTGATCGGGAGAACACATTAGAAAACGAAGTGCAGCACTCATAAAAGAACCTATAGCGGTAGTTGACTAAGAACGAGATCCCCTCTCCAAATTCAATCTTAATCACAGGGACAGTCATTCATCTTAGTACGTGATATGACTCTACATATTGAATATTGAGCGGCATTGTTAAGGGCTGTGGACATTCACCCCGCTAATGGCCACCTGAGCGAATCGCTTTCTAAAGCAGCCAGGAAACGATTTCCCCAGCCGTGAACCCAGCCGGGGAGTCTATTTTTTGGTAGTGGTATTGAGGTAAGGATTTTTTAGATGGGCGAAGCCCGCCCATCTAAAAAATCCTTACAAGTTTAGGACTACCTATTTTTTCAACCGACCTGGTTTGGGTGACTGGCTAGCCTGGGTAATTTCATACAGGTGGTAGTTTTGTTGCCGCAAGGCTTCAATATCTTGGGTTGAGAGATGTTTCACATAGTTCACTTTCAGTTCATCTAACCAATCGACCAGCAGCGTTTCTAGTTCTTTAGAGGCATTGCCACGAGATAGTTCGGTCGTTAGCTCAGTGCCAATGCGCTGAATTAACTGCCGGGTGAGTTGAATGCCTTCGGGGTTATCCAGAGCTGTGGTCAGGCTAGCGTAGGCGGTTTGAGTTGCGTCTGCGATAATGCGATCGCCAATTTGACTCGACAGGGTGCCCATTCCTGGCACTTGTAGCATGTTTCGGTACACCGGAGACTGTTCTAGCACACAGGTGAGGGTGTAGCTGAGCAGGGCTTCTAGGTCGGGTTTTACGTCTGGTAAAATGCGGTGTACGACTAAGTTGATCAGTTGGCGGGCGATCGCTTCTACCTCATCAATGCCATTTAGGTCGATGTAGCGACGACTCTGACTCGCTTGTAGCAGCCGTTGAGACAGCTCCCCTTGGCGCAGCAGGTTTTGAAATTGCTCGATCGCCTGTAGGAGTACAACTTCGGTCAGCTCTCGCGCAATGCTGGTGATAAACCCCCGTGTAATGCGATCGCGCAGCGGTTCCAGGTTAACCAGGCGTGACTGATTTAGCCGAATGGCAGTGGGAATCACCCGCAGCCAACGCCAGTACGGTAACAGCAGAAACACGTCGTACCAGCGCCACAGTGCCACATCTAGCCAGCTCGTGCGGGGGTAGCGCTGTCGCAAATGCCTCAGCCGCACTAGCAAGTCGATCGCAAATAGCGCCATAAACCAAGCGTCAATCTGCCAAAACCGATCAAAGGGTTGGCTGTCTTCTCCAATGCCGCGATAGTAATTGCTTTGGATTAGGGGACGAATGCTGCGATCAAAAAAGGCGATCGCCTCGGTTTCACCAACCCGCTGCAGATAGGGCTGGCTCCAAAAGGTATTGAACGCTTGCTTTGAGGACTCGGTTTTGACCTCCCGCCGCATCCGGTTTTTGATCCGCTCTAGGGTGCCCGTTTTCCCAGCCGACTCAAACGGGTTTTCGTCGATCATTTCCTCACTACTGGTTCGCAGTTCTTGCAATAGAAGGGTAGCTTCGGGCGACGTTAACTCCCCTGCGGCTTTCAGCGCATCCACCTTGTCTAAGTACTGATCGGTAAAGCGATGTGGCTCAATTCCTTTAAAAGTAGCGCCATACCATTGTGTTGGGGCTGGCAAAACAGCGAGGTAATAAGCCCGTAGAGGAATATAGCTCCAGTCAAACAGAACCAACCCCAGGTTTAACAGGGCGATCGCTGCCATTGTTCGATTAGCCCAGCGCACCAGTGGAACACGGGACTGGCTCTGTTTGCTCAACATAGGGGAACCTTGCAACACATCTCCCCTTCATTGAAGTACGAAACGGGGTAGTCCTCAACTTGTAATGATTTTTTGAAGCGCAGGCAACGCCTGCGCTTCAAAAAATCATTACAGCAATACCACCACCCCAGGGTTTAATGTCTGTCTATTTATACTGGTAACGATTGCTAAATTTGGTTTACAAAAGACGTTAGACTCTTTGCGCTAGTTGATGGACAAAAGTCTAAAGCCCTCACCCCCAACCCCTCGCCCAGAGGGCGAGAGGAGTTGATCTATCCTTCCGGTTCCCTCTCCCATCGGGAGAGGGCTAGGGTGAGGGCTTTCGGGGATCTGACTAACAAGTTTTGTCAGTCAATCAGCTTTTTGCGACTTTTTCTTTTTCTCTTTAGTCTTTTTTTGCAGTAATCTTTTTTTGCAGTAATCTTTTTTTGCAGTAAGTAGAGGAGCAGGGTTTTGGTTGGGCGTTCTAAGGTTGGGTGGGTTAAGCAAAGGCAGATTGGCGTGGCGATCGCCACCTCTACAGGATTGTTTTTAGGAATAGTGAATCCTGGGTTAGCTGAGGTACCTGGGAGGGCGATCGCCTCTGAATCGCCGTACAACCAGGCTTTAGCGTTGCCAATGTCTGGGATAGCCACCCGCAACATGGGACAAACCGCCGCCGCAGAACTGCCGCCCCTGCAAAACCCAGACTTGTTTTTGCCCGTTCCCAACCCCATTGCCGATACTCGCTTGGTGATTAGTTTGGGCGATCGCCGCGTCTACGTCTATGACCTAGACCAGGTTAAAGCTAGCTTTCCGGTTGCCATTGGGCGCGGCGGCTGGGAAACGCCCACGGGTGAATTTCAAGTGATGCAAATGATTCGCGATCCCCGCTGGGAGCATCCCTTTACCGGAGAAGTCTTTCCTCCCGGCGCGTCTAATCCGCTAGGCTCCCGCTGGATTGGCTTTTGGAGCGACGGCAGAAACACGATTGGCTTCCACGGCACCCCCAATGAATCTAGCGTCGGGCGGGCGGCATCCCACGGCTGCGTTCGCATGTACAACCGCGACGTACAAGCCTTATTTGAAATGGTGGCAGTCGGCACGCCTGTAACAGTGCGACCTTGAGATGGCTGATGGCCAGATTAGAATGGAAGGACTATTTAGAACTCAAAACGCTGAAACTTGATCGTGGCATGTCTAGTGTACGGATGCCTGACACGGTAATATAGAGTGAAGTATACTTGTACTGCTAAAGTCAGTTTGAGCAACATGTCTACGCCAATTCAGTTTCAGTTGCATCCAGAAAAAGCCATTGAAGCCGCAGCGGTGCTGCTTAAGCTGCACGGTAATCCGATGAGGTATCTGGCCTTACTGAAAATGCTTTACATTGCTGATCGGGTTGCCTTAGAAAGGATGGATCAGCCAATTACTGGTGATCAGTATGTATCAATGCGTTATGAACCTGTTCTCAGCGGCGTTTATGACTTAATCAAAGGAAACCCCGTTGATAATGCTTTGCCTCTCTGGTCTAAATTTATTGTCCTTACCACCGAAAAGTGCGTTTCTTTACTAGATGACCCAGGAAACGAAGACCTTTGCCAAGCAGAGGAAGAAATCCTCCAGCAGGTCTATCAAGAGTTTGGACAGCTTGATCCCTTTCATATCGTTGAATGGACTCATACCCTGACAGAGTGGCAAGATCCGCATGGCTCGTGTATTCCAATTACGGTAGAAGATATCCTCAAACACTTGGGCAAAAGTGACGAGGAGATCGCAGAAATTCAGCGGGAATCTAGTCGAGAAGCTTATTTAGACGGGGTTTTGAGTGCCTAGCATCACCATTAATTTGGGAGATGCATTTTTACTGAACACCCCTCCTAATGACGAACATCTCTACATTGCGATCGCCCAAACCTCTGAAACCCACTATCTATTTGTTAACGTCACGAGCCGTAAACTTAAGTCTGATACTGCCTGTGTCATTTCTCCAGGTTTTGGCGTGCCAGGATTCATCGTCCGTGAGTCGGTAATTGCCTATCAATTCGCCCGCGAAATGGACGCGCCTGAGCTAGCAAAGTGGATTACATGATTACCAGCCCCTAAATTCCTGCATGTCGCGATCGCCAGAACTGCTTACTCTGATTGCTACCCTTGAACAGTATGAGCCGTGGAATGCAGTTGAAGCGGCTCATTATCAAGCGATACTCAGTCTGCTGTCCACCCATCCTGCACCCTTCGATCGGCAGTCTTGGATACCAGGGCACATTACCGCTAGCACCTGGATTTTGGCTGAAGATACGGGGCAAGTGGCATTAATTTATCACCGGGCGGCGCAGCGCTGGTTACAGCCTGGAGGGCATCCTGAAGCGGGAGAGCAAGATGGTTTGACGACGGCACTACGGGAAGCAAAAGAAGAACTGGGGCTGGAGATTGAGCGATCGCGTGCTAATTTATTCGATTTAGATGTCCATTCCATCCCTGCTACGGCAAACCAGCCCAGCCACCAACACTTCGATCTGCGCTATCTCTGTTGGGTTCCACACCAACCGCTTACCTTCGCCTCCGATGCCACGGATGCCCGCTGGTTTACGGTGGCAGAATTAGAGACCATTGGCTTGACTGAGAACATGAAGAGACTTCTAGATAAGGGATTACAGGCATTGAATGCATAACGAAACCGTGCGCCAACTGCGCCATTAGGGCAACAAGCTCTGATGGCGCAATGTTCAAGTCGTTAGACGCAGCACGGACAATACCCAACCAACTCTGCCCCTCTGTGGCAACCCCAATTAGCGGCGCGATCGCCGTCGGGTCAAAATGCTCACCACCTCACCAGGGTTAGCACCGGGTTGCAGACTGCTCCAGTCTTTGGCATTGGCAAAACCACGTCCATGCAGATCGTGAATCGTCTCACGTACCCAGCCAGGGCTGCTAATCAGCACAATTCGCAGTTGCTCTTGTTCCGGTACCAACGGCATCACGTAGAGCGGCAAAACTAACGGCTGTGGGAGAATCTCGCCTTCACTACCCGTCAAAAAACTGCGCGCACTTGAAACAAACATCTCAATCATCGGGGGTTCTCCTGCATAAGCGGTAAGAGGGAAACCCCAAAAACCTAGCCACCCCGCGTAAACAAAAGCAGGGTGGCTAGAGAGAATGCTAAAATTCCCA
>JBBQFG010000157.1:0-12181 GCA_038321765.1 Elainellales cyanobacterium | reverse complement strand
CTTGGATGGATGAAATTTTGAGGGTGGGAGAGATCGCTTTTATTGAGTTGGGTTGGTGCGTTACGCTGGCGCTAAAGCACCCTACAAGATGGTGATTCGGACTACAGGCTTATAAGAATGGCGATCGCGCTATGGAAGTACCACTGCAAAAATGGAACAGCGATCGCAGTTTTCTGTACGCCGGTCGCTCCAGTAACAGGCGATCGCCCATCGCTTGCAAAAATGGAGTAGCGATCGCAGGTTTCTGTACGTCGATCGCTCTCTGAACAGGCAATTGCCCATCATTCGCCAAAATGGAGCCGCGATCGCAGGTTTCTGTACGTCGATCGATTGAGTAAGAGGCAATCACAAGTCTTTCCCAAACCCGCTATCGCCCCTACTTCTCAAGTTGATCTGCGATCGCTGGCTTTGTAAACAGCTATCATTCTCTCAACTCCACCATTCAAGCAAAATGAGCGATTGCATTCAATCAACTATGAGGCGATCTCCCCCGCCACTGCACCATTCGGGCTAAATGAGCGATCGTGTTGCAAGATGAGATGGTGATCGCCACTGTGAGCAAGCAGGTTTATAATGCTTTTGTAGTTGATGCTGGGTTTCGCTGCTTCAACCCAGACTACGAACAATCATCCTCAGATAAAATTAGCTCACCGTCTTGAACTAGGTAATTGCCGTTCTCTAGAGCGTTAGCATAGTTTTCCAGCCACTCTTGAAAACTAGCTGCTACCTTCTCCCTTTTTTCATCCATATGCCAAAACGAAATGATTTGTCCTACATTGCCATCAATTGCTGGTTCCATATCCAAGCAGTAGAAGTCACCGGCACCGTTGTAGGATAATGGCACCCATCTGGGGTTCCACCAATCTGCCTTCACTGAGCTAGTAGTTGGTTTGCTTTGCACGTTAGCAAACTGCTCTTCATCGAACAGATGTTTCATCATACTCCATTGAATTTGCAAGTCCTTCAATGATAAAAGTTGCCATTCTCCCATGAGAGGATCTGCCATTCCAAGCTGACCATTATGAACCATGTAGGATGCTCTCACGTCATCTGTGAATTTGGCACCAATTTGTTCTTCGACAGACCATATTTCTTCCTCAGTAGCACCCGAAAGTAAGTCGCCAAAGATTTCAGGTGCATTAGCTTCAAGCCATCCATCTATACGATCCCATATATCTTTCATCGCTCTAACTCCTTAGTTCATAAGGTCTTATTAATTTTGAAGTAGTACTGACGTGAGGTATCATCCTTCAACTCAGAAATTCTTACCGATCTATTAGTATCACGATATTTCACCGATGTTTGAGCCAGGATTGGACCAGCCTTCTGGTTTATTCCTGCTTGTAATGGCCAAAGGTTTTCCACAGTGTTAGGACCACCGAATTGAATGTCTTGTACGTGGTCACCATCCAGTCCTTCTGCTGATGCAATAAAGCCGTACTTCTTCAAGATTTTATTGATTTTTCTGCCGCCAGAAGTAGAAGCCCGTGACAAGGGACCGATTACCTTCCCAACTGCTACTTGGTATTGTGACGCAATGCCGATCTTTTCGCCATCTGGTAAGGTTCCTCCTGCAGTTGGTGAATAAGCTTTAACTTCATAGTTTGTCTCATCCTTCTGTCCTAAGGTTTGTTTTAGTTCTGCTTGAGATTTGGGTTTGTTGATTGGTCCACCTAAATAAATTACTGGATACGCTGAAGCAGCAGGCTTGGGCCACGATAGTTCAAAAGGATTGCTCTGGCTGCCTTCATCTGTTATTGAATTTTCCACGGCAGCATCAGTATCAAAATCATTAGGTCCTATATGTACATGAAAATCTAATTTTCCATCTTTTTTATCTTCTGCGGAAGGCTTAAATGTGATACGCATCCTCACAGGATTTTCAAGTTGCCTATTGTAATTCCCCTCCAGTTGCTTAGCCTGATTTTGCTTTTGTTGGCGGAGATCTTCATAGGGAAGTTTTGTTGATGATTGTTTTGATAATTCTTTGGCTGCTGTCACACCCATCACGGCATGCTTATTTTCTTGCTCATTCCTATTTGATGGAGCGTTTTGATTCCCTCTAGAATTTCTGCCAAAACCAAGTTTTCCACCCAGCTTCTTCACAAAGGCAAGAGCTTTACCCAACACCCAGTCGATAGCCTTATCGACCAATCCACGGACTTTTTTAATCAGATCCTGAATCTTGCCGCTGATGCCGCCTAAGCCGATTAAGCTTGCCAGGAAGCCGATTACCACAGGTAATGCTTTCGCCAATGCGCCTTCCACTAACTTCGCGGCAATGCCGATCGCTCCATCGGCAATTGCACCCACCGAGTCCAGCACTGCATTCACCAACTCGGCAATCTGACTGCCCCGTTCCACAAAGAACATAATCACATCAATGATCAGCTTGCAGGCGCGGACAAACGCCGATGCTGGGTTGAGCAAACTCAACACCCACGTCACCCCAGCATTGATGATGGTATCGATGACAAAACTCTGGATGCCGCCCATCACCATCTCTTGGAGGTTGCCAAGTTTATCCTGAATGAATTTCCACAGCCCTGCTGCACCCTCATTCTTCCAGAGGATAAACATATCAAAGCCCTTCTCCAGAGCGCTAACTTTCTTCTCCCCAACCTTATTCGCAACCCTGTCTCGCATTCCTTGATAGGTCAGCCCCAGGATGCCCGTCACCAGTGCAAAAATGCCTTTCAGGTCAAAGCTCTTGGGCATTTCAATCCCGGCTCCAGATAGTGATCCGGTTAGCCAGCCAATCAAGCCTTTCTTCAGGTGAGTCGTAATATTGCCGACAAAGCCCATAAAGCCTTGCTTAATGCCTGCTACTAAGTTGCCGAGGAAGCCGATCGGATCTTTGATGATTTTCTCGACGGCTCCTGCTGCCTTCGCCAACATGCCCATCAGCATATTTTTGAGTTCCAGGATGGTTTTAACGGTTTCCCCGATCGCATCCTTTGCTTTATCTACTAGCCCCTTATTTTCTTCCTTCTTTTTCTCAATCTCCGCATCTAGCGCTTCTAGCTTTTCGTTATACTTTTGCGCTAACGAATCAAGCAGCTCATTTTGTTTATTATCAACATTCTGCTCCAGCGCATCAAACTTCTGATTAATCGCCTGTGCAGCATCCTGCCCCACCTGACGTAACGACGGATCTAACCCCGCCACATGTTTCTGAATGTTTTGGCGACCATTAGCAATCTCAGTCTTCGCTGCATTCAATTTTGTTGAAACCAGATTGGCAACTCGATCGAGTGCACTATCCATACTCTGAAGATAAAGCTTGCGTCCCTCTGCATAAAAGCCATTGACCTCTGCTGACGGAGGACTAAATCGATCGATTACCCACTGTGCCCATCCTGCCGGATTGTTCGGGTAACGCTCATCCTTAAAGCGTTGCATTCGTTGATTAACATACCCATCAAACGCTTGTTTTGCCGCATTGGCTCCGCGATCGAACTCTTGAGTAACCTCTTTATCCAGTGCGGTCAGTAATTTCTCAACTTCCTGTTTGGTGGCGTTATAAACTCCCTGAATATAGTTCGAGACTTCCGCTCGTTTCTGCTCATCCTGCCCCTTGGTACCTGTCTGTAAACCTGACACCTGTGCCAGCGCCTGTCCTTTCTGTCCCTGCATTCCCTGCAATGGAGCCTGTACAGTTGCTTGAGCTTGCGTCTGGGCTTGGGCAATGGTTGTCTGCTCTTGTTGTCGATACTCAGCCGGGGCAGTTACCGCATTTGCTTGTGCTTCTTTCTTTGCCCCTAACGCACCTTTAAACTCCGGCTCATTGGACTTGTTGATTTGCTCCTCAGTGACATTAGCATCCGTCATCTGTTGATCCAGCAACTTGCTGCTTTCCGCCATCGACACTTCCGAAGCATCTTTGGGTTTTGGCACTGCTTGGGCTGCACCAATATCTCCCGGTGGCGTTCCTTGCGGCGGTGGTGGTAGTGGCGTTACAGATTTATCAGGAATCCCACCCGGTTTAGGCGCTTCCTTAGCTTTGTCTTCGATCGCACCCGCTGCCTGTTTCTTCTCATTCCCCACTTGGGAAGCAGCATCCTGCTTCACGCCTTCTAGCTGCTTACCATCCTTAAACTTATCTGCTTCCTCCAGTGTGCTGGGTGCAGCCGCACCAATTTTTTGCATCAATGCCGCTTTGAACTTCGCTGCATCAAACTTGCCAGGTTGTTGCTGGTTCATTTCTTGAACCTGGCGATCCTGCGCCTTGCTTTCCTTTTCATTTGATGGCGGCACGGCTGCTGCCTGGGCTTCCGTTGCTTTCGCTTTTGCTGGAGGATGAGCCTTCTGCTGTTTCGCCACCGCCTCAGTTCGCTTCACGACTGCCTGAAACCCTGGATCAGATTGAGGTGACTTCGGAGCTGACTTTAGTTGAACCACAGCACCTTCGGCAGCATTGATTTTTGTTTGGAATCTGTCCTTCTGAGATTTCAATGTGATGGCTGGCTTTCGCTGTAGTGTTTTAGCCCCCCTCTGCTGCACCACATGCGTCAACTCATGTGCTGTCAAATCATTCTGTCCGGGCGACTTTCCCGCTCCAAAATACACATCGCTGCCATGCGTAAACGCCTGAGCGCTCAAATCCTTGTTCATCTGCACCGCAGACGAATCGGTATGCACCCGCACATGGCTAAAGTCAGCATTAAATCGCGACTCCATAAACGATCGCGTATCCTCTGCCAGCGGACTGCCGCCCCCTTTGCTTTGGCTCAATCCAGACTCAATCGCCCTCCCTGCCTGCAAACTGCCATTGGGCGATTTTTGCACCAATGGTTTCGGTTGGATTTCCTCTTCTTCTGGCATCTCCTCACGTTGCAGGGTGTTATCCAGAGATTTGGTTTGAATCTCTCCCTCGTCGGGCATTTCTTCTCGTTGAATAGACGCGTTGGCGCTAGTCTCTGCAATAGCAGGTATCGCCTTCTCTTGAACCACTTCCGCTTCTTCTGGAATCTCCTCTCGCTGTAGTGAAGGAATTGCTCTTGCTTGAAGTCCTTCCTCCTCATCAGACATTTCCTCTCGCTGAACCAGTGGTGTAATGGTGGCAGCAATGGGCTTAGCCTGAACGTCCTCTTCTTTTTCTTCAGGGGCGGCTTCTCGCTGCACAGGCTGGGGGCGATCGCCCATACTCATCACCTGAGCAGCAACTTGGTCTGCTTCTTGCTCGTATTGATCCCCCGGTGCGCCAACCGTTAGTTTGGGTTGGATTACTTCTTGCTCTTCCTCTGGTAAAGGTTCTCGCTGCACCAAACTTGATAAAGGTTTTGCTTGCAACGTTTCTTCACTCTGTTCCTCTTCAGGCTTTTCCTGCCGCTGTAGCGGTTTTGCCTGTATGGTCTTGGCATAGGCAGGCGGGGGAGTTCCCGGCAACATCCGGCTTAGCTTGCCCAGAGTGTCTACCGATCGCCACTGCTCGTAACCCCAGCCTTTTGCCGAGGATGCGTCTTCAGCATCTTTAGGTTGGCGTTGAAGGGGAAGCGAGGGTGAATTGGGCGATCCATCTGCTTCTGGAGAGGCGGCTTGATTGGCACGTCGTTGCAGCAACCGATCGAGGTATGCTTGCTCTGCCGCCGTTGTAGCAGCAGATTCAGAAGATGGCTTAGGTTGCAGGTAGAACGGATCAGTAAAGGGGCGGGGCGAAAGGGCACTCTGCGGCACCGGGGTAGAGGTCGCAGTTGGTTTCTTAGATTGGAATTGCCCCTGTCCGCCCATCGTTCCTCCGTGTTACAGATAATTTTACCCTGTTGGATAGTTAGACTGCTTGATCAACTTCGGCTGCTTTTAAGTTATACCCTAGCCACCAATAATGACAGTCAGACAACCTGCTGCGATCGCATTCGGTGCATGGATTCCTTCAAAGATTGTATCCCCCATTCTGCAAGCAGGCAGACCATTAATTAGAACCGTTTGACTGCCCGTAATAACTACCCCAGGAGCCGGAGTTGGTAGCAACGATGCACAGGCATGAATAGAAACTCCTTTAGCCGCTAATCCAGCGATCGCATCTGTTACCCGTTTTGTTTCATCCAGGATTGTTTTTTCCTCGTTGGTTTTTGCCACTCCTTCACCCGGAGTGCCAGTCGCTGCGGTGGTTACGAGTTTAGCTTTATCGATAGAATCTTGTGCTTCTTTAACAGTTTGCATCAACGCTGCCAGATCTGCCGCAGACATGCCACGCCATGCTGGGAGTGTCCCAATCAAAACATTTGTACTGACCGGACCTCCCGTTAAAACAGGAGGAAGAGGGTGGGCAACGAGGTCTTTAACCCGTGCAGCGAATTGACTCATGTCAGGTACTTTCCACTGGTTCTAAAGTAAAGCTGGATGTAGAGCGTGAGGGTGTAGCATATAGACCGAGCCTAACCATATGTTTTTAGTTCAGCTTAATCATGGCTCCTTTTACGGTGATGATACCGTTAGCGCTGATATCAATGTCTCCTTTTGCTTCTATGTTCAAATTTCCAGTTGAGCTAATTGTAATCGTTTGATCACTATCCGTTAGCTGAATTTGATGTCCTCCTTTAGTTTCGATATAAACGCCTGCTTGGCGTCCGCCCTTATCTTCTTCAACGAATTGAATTTGGTGCCCGGTGCGGGTTCTGAAGGTTCGCAGTCGCACCTTGCCATCCTCGACATTGTTACTAACAGTGTTTGGCGGTGCATCTTTCCCATTCCAAACGCCGCCGATGATGTAGGGACGATGGATATCACCATGCTCGAATCCGACTAGTACCTCGTCGTTAATTTCAGGTAGGCAATCAAATCCTCGGCGATCGCCTGCTCCCATCCCCACCACTCGTGCCCAATTGCTGGTGTGGTCTTCGGTCAAAGTTGGAAATTTAACCTTGACTCGTTCTAAACCTTGCGGATCTTCGTTATCTGTCACAATGCCCACCAGCAGCGTATGCCCCGGTTGGGGGCGAGATGCGGGAGCCAGCAGGGTAAGCAAATCACCACTCCTTAACCCGCGCACGCTAAATTCGGTCATGTAAACTCGCTCAAGATAAGAATGGCGGGCTTCGGTAATATAGTATTTACCGTCGTAAGGCCCCATTCCCTCTAGCTTCACCACTCGTCCAGGTCGAATTTTTGGGTTTCCTTCAGCTTTGGCATCGGCATAAACATACTGCCCTTCTAATTCATTGCACAGTGCCTGAGCCATTAAATCTGCCTCCTTGGGAATAAAGACAGGTTGATCAACGACTAGCATTTTGTGTTTTGCCGGTAGCCCGTTGAATTTCGTGGTGGTTTCGCTACCTTTGCCGCTTTGGGTTTCGGTAATCACTTTCCCGGTTTGGGCAATGGCGACGATCGCCTTCTTTTGGCTATAGTCCCAGGCGCGAACTTCTACTTCCTTCACCTGCTCTAAACTGGTCATCCGCACCTTAAAGCTATGCATATCAGTGAGCCACTTTAACGGTAGTTCTTCCGTATCCGCTTTAGGATTGCGAAAAAAGAGTTTGCCATTTTGCACAAACAACTCAAAGCCAATCCGTCCTGCTCGTTGTCTCAGAAATTCCATATTGGTTTGGTTTTCTTGGAAAATGTAATCGTGCGGAATGCCACTTTCATCAACACTTCCCGGCTTGATTCCGACTTCACCAATGATTTTTTTGACAATATCAGTGTCGGTCATATTCTGAAAGGAGCGGTTGTATCGTCCCCGATGTAGACGATGGGAAATATCGTATCCGCGCACCACCACAGGAGCCTGAGTGCCCTCATTAAAGTGGGTTTCAATCGCTGTAATTTCTCCTTCAATAACTGTCCCCTTTTCCTCTTCGTTAAAGTCAGAGGATGCGGTGGTACTAGAGGTAAAACCAATCTTGACCAATTTGCCAATTTGCAACAGATCTTTGTACTGCCAGGGTTGATCTTGCGATCGCCCTGAGGCATAGTCGTTCTTGATAACTAAAGTAAAAACACTCGGCAGATGCAAACTTTCTTCTACGACAATTTGCATTACATCTTCTAGCAGATTTGCGGGAGCTTTCTGACCGTCAATTTTTATATTTGCTAGTGCCCGATAGCTTGCTGTTGCCATATTCACTCCATCAATCTGTTTACATTTTTAAACGAGCACTACCCTGTAACTTTGCTTGTAAGTTATATTTGACGCGATCAACAATTGCTTGCTTCAAGTCGGTACTCGGTTTTTCTTCATCTGCTTTCTTTAAGACGAGGCTATCAATCACTGCACGAACAGGAGTTCCATTGGGTAGAAATAGCGTTAATTTGTAATTTAACTTTGCAATGAAACAGCGCCGTAAATAAACTTGACTGCCCCAAACAAATCGATAGATGGGAGTACGCTTACTTTCTTCTAGGGGCTTAGGCGTGGCTTCCGTAGAATTGGGGCTAGAATTTTGATTCGAATTAGATTCTCCCCTTGGCGCAGTAGTTGCAGCGCCAGCGGAAGCATTAGGTGATGAAGATAGTTGATCGGCAGAGCCAACAAATTGAACGGCTGATCTGAAAGCTTGAATATACTTATTCACAACATTCTCGCCAGATTCATAAGTGTCAAATAAAATCTTGTTGATCGTAATTTTTTCTGCATCTACATAGGAAAAACTGGGTTTTGGCTGTCCTTCTTTTTCTGTGCGTGATCCTGGACTGTCTTTGGTTTCTACGGCACATTCAAAGGTAAGCTCACTGGGGTTGAACATAAAGTAAATTTTGGGTACATCTTGATCCAAAGGAAGCAGTATGGCTTTCACTAGTGTGGAGCTATTGGACGATTGCATTAACTTTCTCTCTCCCGTTTATCTGATTGATTTTCACTTGCTCAATTGTCTCAAAGTTAATAGTGTGTGAAGCCTGAGCCGTGTCGCTCCCGTTCTAACTCCAGTCGTTGGCGAAGCTGATTATAAACCTCTCGCATCAAGTTTTGGAAATGGGTTTCTAATGCTGGGTCAGGGCTGGCGCGGGCAGACCCTGCGGGAGAGGAGCGATCGCCCTGTTGCGGTTGGGGTACGACAGGGCTATACCAGGAGGGGCAGCCAATAAATTGACCGGACTGCCGTTCGCGATCAAGTTCTAGCTGTTGCCGAATCGCGCTATACATTTGTTTTGCCAAATGGTCTAGGTCTTGAGGATTGATAGTATTACTGGCAGTTGTTGAAGTGCCCGTTGCAGTAGCTTGAGTGGGAGTAGCGATCGCCATAGGGGACTCAGAGGCAAGAGCAATGAACTCTGTTTCAGCTAATGATTCAGTAGGACTAACGGCTGATTCTTGTTTTTGAACGTCAGGCTCGTGTCCACTTTGAGATTCAATGCTCTGTTCCAATAACTGAGAGAGAGAAGACCATGTGGTGAGACTGTTCTCGCTGGGAGTAAGGGGCTGATTCGAGGGTGCGATCGCTTTCGCTTCAGAATTAGCGGTACGAGAGACGAGTGCAGAGCCATGGTCTAGCGGTTGTGCATCCTGTGGATGATTGTCTACTGGATGATGCTCTATGGGTTGGGATGGAGGAATGGGGGCTGCCAGTTCTGAAGGTGCTGAAGATGCTAACGCGGACGGTTGAACTATGGGTGTGGGTGGAGTACTGGTGTTTAAAAGGTCTGTCAGGCTAGACCAGCTATCAGGAGTGTTACCGGGTTGCTCGTCTGGAGACTTGGCCACAGGCGGTTGAAAGCCAGAGAAACGTTGCTCTGGATCAGCAAGGGAATTTGGTGCGATCGCCTCCTCATTCCCACGTTCCATCTGTCGTTGTAGCGGTGGCAAATTGGGCGATACGAGCGGTTCATAAATCCCCAACGGTTGTGTCAGGCGTGGCTCATGATGTAGCCAAGGGGTTGAATTAACAGGTAATTCAAAGGAGGATGAATCGTTAGTCTCCAGTTCTATCGGTTGACGAGATATCTCAGATACGTCAGAGCGGTTAGAAATGTCGGTGGTTTCGGATTGTTCACCGTCAGCCGAGATGGCTGGCTGACGGGACGGCTCAGGTATTTGAGCTATAGACGACGATGGCAGATCAGTGGGCGTTATTGCCTGAGATTGAGTGTTCCCTGAAGCGATCGCGTCCGCAGCAGGTGCAGGAGGTTCTGTCGATGCGGCTAAAGCAACTGGCTCTGCAATGGAAGGTGTGACTATACTGGGTTCTGCCTTAGTTTGAATGGCATCAACTACAGGTGATGCAGCCGTTGGAGTTGCTGCGAACAGTGGCGAAATCAGATCAGAGGATTCGGCCTGGGGAGCGATCGCATTGGGCAGCGAGGGTGTTAACACATCAGAGACATTCGTCGGTTGGGAACGCTCCTCACGCTGGGGTTGAACAAGCGGTTGCAGACTTTCTGTGGATTGAGTCCGCTGATCATCTTGAAGGGGATGGTCAGAAAATTGTGGTGGTACGTCCGACGGTGAAGCGGGCGGCTTAGCCTGAATTTCAGGTTGGGGATCGAGTCGTGCAAGGTCTGGAGATTGGGGTTGCTGAGGGGTTTGAATCGGATATTCCAGCTCGCGTTGTAAAGACTCCACGGGTGCCGTTGCCTGCTGTAATTCGCGGTGGGGAATCTCTACTGCTGGGATTGGCGATTCATCTTGACTCTCAGGCTGGGAATCGGGTTGTGTAATTTCTGGAGGCAGCGTCTGCTGATCAGCTGGCAGCGAAGATTCCACGTCGCGTTGTAGGGATGGCGATCGCTGAAGCGAAGGTTCGCTCTGGTGCGGTACTACGTCCGGTAGTGCAAGCTGTTGACTATCTGGAGGAAGATCAGAAGGCGACAATACAATGTCTTGAACGGTGAGTTCTCTATTGATTTCACGCGCTTGAACAGCAGGGCGATCGCTAGAAATCTCACTAGAAATCTCGCTGGATACCGTTTGTGATGCTTCTGGTGCAACGTCGCCTGTGGATGCCGTAGGAAGATCTGGGGAATTGGGTAGCTGTGATTCTACGACCTCGAATTTTGCATTGGGCGTATCAGTTAAAGCAGGTGCTTCTGAATCGTCATCTACAGCTAGCAGGGAAGCAGGGCTGGCTTGTACTGTGGAGGTTTCGACTGTAGAGGTTTGGGCTATAGAAGACGGAGCGGATGAAGTAGGCAATCGCTCATCCTGGCTTTCATCATTGGTCTGGTCAGGATAATCTTCAAACAGTTCATCTCCTCTATCTGAAGAGGAGTCTACGGATGCTTGGTCGCGACCATCAACGTCCCAACCCAAATTCTCATGCCATAACCTGGCTACAGGGTCAGGTGACAGATTTAGCAAAGACGCTTGCAGAAATGGGCTTAAGGGCGGTGGGGCTGATAGAGGTTGGATGGTGCTGCCCAACGGTCGTACTGATTGTCCTAACGGTGCTGTCTGCCATGTGGAATGCGATCGCTGCGACCCAAAGCCCAGAGGATGCAACAACCGCGATTCTAATCCAAGTGATGACAAAGACATGGGTTAAAAAATGAGAGAAATTGAACCGATCCCAAGGGGACTCTAAGCTTCCCCAAGGAAGTAGCCCCATTCATCTCGGCCAGTGGTTTGATAAAACGCACCACCTCCCGCAGACTGTTCGATCTTGAGTCCTTCATACGCCAGCGTTAACTCTTCAATGGCGGCTGAGTTAGCGTTTGCTTGCAGCGAGGGTGCTTTCCACCCTGTAGGGATAGCACCAATCAACGTCCAGCACTGCATAGTTTCACCGGCCTGGTTAAACAACAGAATGTTGATATTGCGACGTTGATGCTGGGATTGTCCTAAAATTTGGCTAATCCATTTCCAGAAGGTGAGGTCATTGGTGATGCCTCGCTTTAAGGTTACGTCGGTAAACTCGGCTTGCCCTAAAATAATCCGCTGCTGGTTATTCACGCCTCCTTCAAAGTGAGCTTCGCGCTTTAGTTTGACACCTAACCCAGAACACTCACTAAAACAGGCCGTAATCGTACTTTCCATCTCGACATAAAATCGATTGGCGGTGACGTAGTTTAATTCATGGGTTTTGCTATCGGTGGCGGGCATCGCTATCTATCTCCACGGTGAAAAGAATCAGTGATTAAGGCAGTCTGTGAGTGCGATCGCGTTTCAACCCGCGTTCTAATTGCCAGCGCAGATCGGCTTGTAATAATTCATAGACGCGATCGCTCAATTGTTGCAGCAGCATGGGATCACGCAGAATAGTTTCTGCTAATTGTTGGGTTGCATTTGCGGATGAATTGGCCATGG
>JBBQFG010000156.1:0-12220 GCA_038321765.1 Elainellales cyanobacterium | reverse complement strand
AGCTGAATTGGACGTTGAAAATACTGCTGGTGCCGGTATGTTTATTGGCGGCCTGGTTGCTGGCTCCAAACGATAGCCCTCCTTATATTTACTTCGATTTTTGATCGAGCAGAGCGGGTTTTTGTCAAGACGGTTTTTTAGCAAGTGATCGACGTAACCCGCCCCTACAGTCGTGGACGATGGCTCAGTCAAATTCTGGTGCCCAAATGCTAGAGACTTCCATTTCCCAGCCGGGTAATAGTTCCGGGACGGTAAAGCGATCGCCATTGCCCAACGTGACAGGTTCCGCCTGGTTTCTATACACCTCAATCGTTTGCGTCCGGTAATCTACCAATGCGCCGACGCTGGTACCCAATTCTAGAAACTGCCGAATCTTGGTACTGAGGGCGTCGAAGTCGTCGGTTTTGGAACGAACCTCAAAGATTAGATCGGGCACGAGGTTGGCAAAATCCTCGGTGGTGCGTTTCAGTCGTGCTGCCTTCACGAATGACGCATCCGGGGCACGCACATCGGCATCGGCATTGGGTAGCCTAAATCCGGCACTGGATGCCGTAACGCGCCCTAGTTTGCGAGGTCGCACCCAGTTGCGTAATTGCGCCACAACCTCCGCCGCCACCTCATCGGACTCGTACCCAGATGGACTCATGATAATAATGGCTCCATCGACTAGTTCTAGGCGGTGATTGGGATGCTGCTGCTGGAAATGTTTCAGGTCTTGGATGGTGAGGGTCATGGTGTCCTCCTGTGGCGCTTACTGATAGCATAGGCGATCGCCAGACGAGGCTGGGCAAGGTGGGTGGCGATCGCGCTGTTCAGACCTCCGAGGTTTCCAAAACCTCGGAGGTCTTGGGGCAGGAAGGCGATCGCCCAACCTTTTTGCTCGAATCTCCGAGTTCAGAGGGCAACTGTTCGACTGTGGAGATCGCGTCATCTACCCACCAACCCAGCCCACTATCAAACGGTCGGCGGCTGACCCACAAAGTGGTCGAGCAATTCACGGTGCAAAAAGCGATAGCGTCCCCCCACTCGCTGAAGCAACTTGCGCTCAACGCAGTAGTTGAGAAATTGGGCAAGATTCCAGGGGGCGATGCCGCTTTGCCAGAGGACGAGGCGCAGACAAACATGCTGAAAGCAGGCTTTTCCACCGCCCCACAGTAAACCAAATAGCAGCGCAGAAAGAAACATGGCTATGGAAGGTTCTACACTCTTGAAGAAAATAGTCCCAGTGACATACCTGAAGAAAATAGTCCCAGTGATATAGCTCAGAGCTGTTGTCCACAGAAAATTTTGAAAGGATTTCCATATCCCCTGATTGGGGTGCGATCGCAGTTGCAAATCTTGCCTCAGTACACCAATCAGCTCAGAAATCAGACGAATCAGCCCAAAAATCAGCCCAAAAATCAGCCCACCAATCAGCCCATAAATCAGAAAAGTCAGCCCAGCAATCAGCCCAGCAATCAGCTCATCAATCAGCTCATCAATCAGCCCCAAAATCAGCCCAAAAATCAGCCCAAAAATCAGCCCCAAAATCAGCCCAGTCAGCCCAAAAATCAGCCCACAAATCAGCCAACCCTTTAAGATCTCAAAAACTTCTCGGCGCACTTCGTGCGACACCAAAATTTTGAATGCCTCAACAGGCTTAATATTATTCATCTCACCAATTAGCCCATAACTCAGCCAACCAATCAGCCCCAAAATCAGCCCAGTCAGCCCAAAAATCAGCCTATAAATCAGTCCAAAAATCAGCCAACCAATTAGCCCAATAATCAGCCGATAGCGTCGGCGCGCCCACTTTGCCTCTAGCCAACTAGGTTGTATGCGCTCAATTAGCAGCTCCACCGTATTATTTTGTTGCAACTGTCGTGCCAGCCAGCGCAGCGTTTGTTGCGTTTGTCGCCAGTGGGGTTCTAGTTCAGTTTTTTCAAATGCCCATTGCCGTCGATCGGGGTTGCCTCGTGGTTTGCGATCTGCTATTCGGGTGTCATAATGCAACCGCTGTTCAATATAGGCATCATACAAATCTGCCCGATTGGCAAATGCCTGCCCGTCGTAGGTCACTGCCGCCATGCTCAACAGCAGCGGCACTCGCAAAATGCCGGGGTTGCCTTCAGGGTCGGGTTCTAGCATGGGTCGCATTGCGGGTAAGAATTGAATGTCGTGCCACAGCGCTTTCAGTCCCAAATCGCTTAGGTATTGCTCAATCTGCTCGTCGCTGAGGGGTTCCAGGCAAATTTGCCCCGGCAAACTGTCCAGGGTAGCGCCACCCTCTCGATACTCCTGCTCCCGACAGCACACCACTACTCGCGGGTAGCTCTGCGCAAAGGCATTAATGGCAGCAATGCACTGCCGTTGCGGCTCCATACCCAGCTCATCCAAGCCGTCTAACAAGGGCAGCAGTAACTGTTCGTCTAGCCACTGGGCACCTTCTTGGGGCTGGAGGTTAAACAAATCTTGCAGTTGGGCATTAGCCAATCCCGCAGGGTTGGGGTTTGCTTATCTGCTTTCCAGGCCGATAGTTCAAAGATTACTGGAATCGTTGTACCGGTGTGGTGAACGCTTCGACCAGCAGTTTTTTTGCCAGGGTCAGCAGAGTGGTTGTTTTGCCGCCTCCCGGCGCTCCCAAAATCAGCAGTCTCCCTTGAACATATTTCTGCCAGGAGATTTTTCTACATAGTAGTCTGTCGCTCTAGCAACGCCAATAACTATCGAGTTGCGAGCCTTAAGGGTTTAGTTCGGTGCCTGCACTATCGAGTTGCGATCGCCTCTCCCACCAATTCAGCCTCACAAAAAAATGGGTTCACTCGGCATCTAGACACAAAAATTCTTTAAGCTATGAATAGGGGCTAAGCTGCCTTCTTCGGGTCACACGTTAAGGCTTTTTTCTTAAAACTATGCAAATTCGTCGTCAGCGACCCAATCCGCCCATTTCGGTTGACTACTTGCGCTATCAGGTCATGGCACCTGATGTTGCCCCCCAGAATATTTTGGAAGAAATTGTCTGGCACAAAGAAGTCGAAGTGGTTCAGATGCGCGAACAGGTGCCGCTGACTGATTTACAAAAGAAAGTAAACGATATGCCGCCGCCTCGCAATTTCGTTGCGGCCTTGCAGCAGGGCAAAACGTCTCCTGCCCTGATTGCCGAAGTAAAAAAAGCCTCTCCCAGCAAAGGTGTAATTTGCGCTGATTTTGACCCAGTGGCGATCGCCCAAGCCTACCAACACGGCGGAGCCGCCTGCATTTCGGTACTAACGGACGAGAAGTTTTTCCAGGGCAGTTTCGCCTACTTGAGTCAAATTCGAGACGCTGTAGATGTACCGCTGCTCTGCAAAGATTTTGTGATCTACCCGTACCAAATCTACCAGGCGCGGGTAAATGGAGCCGATGCGGTTTTATTGATTGCAGCGATCCTGCCCGATCAAGATTTGCAGTATTTTCTCAAAATTGTGCACGCGCTCAAAATGACTGCCCTAATTGAAGTCCACACGCTAGAGGAACTGGATCGGGTGCTGATGCTTCAAGGCGTAACCTTAGTAGGCATTAACAACCGCAATCTAGAAGATTTCTCAGTATCGCTAGATATTACGGAAAAAATTCTCGCCCAGCGGCTGTCAGCCCTACAAGAACGTGGAATTTTAGTGGTAAGCGAGTCGGGGCTACATGCGTTTGCCGACTTACAGCAGGTTAAACAGGCAGGAGCAACGGCAGTGTTGATCGGCGAGTCATTGGTAAAGCAACCTGACCCAGAAAAGGCGATCGCCGATCTGTTTCAGGGTTAGTCATCCTGGATTAGTGGTTCAAGATTAAGTAGTGGTACTGATGTAAGGATTTTTTGATGGACTGGCTTCGCCCGCCCATCAAAAAATCCTTACCAATTTAGGACTACCCAAGATTAATCAGTAAATCCACGGTAGTACTTGAGTTGTGGTGCTATCTTGTTGAAGAAGCAGGTGTTGAACGCTGCTTGAATCGGTTGCACAGCCTAATTTTGCAACGTTGCCGTGTCGTACAGATGTAGAGGTTTACGTTGCGTTAATGTGCTCAATTACTGCCTATCTAACCTGTCTAACTCTCCCATCTTAGGTATTCATGGAACCGATTCCGCTCCCGTCCCATATTCATTACGAACTACTATTACAGATTCTAGAGCGCCAGACAATGGCTGCTGTGCGAGGTAATTCCACCACCTATCAAGACCAGGTGCACGACGTTATTATTGCGTTGCGAAAAGCCATGAGCCAGCAAAAACAGCTTGAGGAACATTTGGGACGCGCCAAGATTCCTGTTGACTACCGCTGGTCGCTTAACAACCACAGCCCTAACCAGGCAGCCCCAAGCTCTATCTCGTCTCCCTCAGAAGCCATGTGAAGCAAAGTTTAGCACGGTGTTCAAGAGCCAAAGTTTCAGCCAAGCTCCACTCCTCAGAGGATTTATTGGCTCAAGTTTTAGTTCGAAATGCGGTAGTGGTATTGATGTAAGGATTTTTTGATGGGCGGGCGAAGTCAGCCCATCAAAAAATCCTTACCAATTTAGGACTACCTGAAATGCCGCCGATTCAGAGAGAATGGAGGATTCCAGGTATGCTGAAAAAAGCGTTCTGACCAAAACTGTGCTGCCTCAAAATTTAGTTCTTCGGGGTTTACTGTTGATGATTGGGTGATGATTCGGTGCCCTTTAGATGCCATCTAAAGGGCACATCCTGTAAACTAATCAAAAGGTCTTTTTCCTGGCTGACTCTCGGTCAGAAGACCTGAGTTTCTGGTTAGGAAACCATGAACCTTGAGAATCGTTCAAGCAAACGTTTCTCAAGGTTCATGGTATGGCTTGAGTCTGATTTGAGTTCTAGTTTGCCTGATCGGGCTATGAACGTCAGGTTGTGTCAGGAAATGGGAGAATGCTTGATCTCATAGGCATTCGAGCGAGCGATTTGAGCATGGTTACGGAAGGGCGATCGCACTGCCATTGCCCACCTAGATGAACCCATGTCACGTAGGGAGGCGCGCTGTGTCACAACCAGACTTGACTCAAGTCTCCTCAGCAATGGATTCCTGCTCACTAGAGCGACTCCGGGTTTCTGAGCCAGATGCGTCTGCCCAAGTGGTGTCGCTTGATCCGAATGTGCTCCTCGATCCGACTATGCTGCTGGAAGAGTTAGCGCAAACGCGATCGCTAGAACAAGAGCGAACCGTACGGATTCATCATCTGGAACAAGCGCTTGACCAGGCACTAGCCTGCATGGAAGAACTGCGGCTGCGGGTACAGGATCAAGGGCTGATTGAAGCCCAGCTAGCCGCTACTGAAAAATTTGCCTCGGTGCAGCAGCAGGCGATCGCCCGACTGAAGTTGCGGCTAAAACAGCAGCAGCAGTTTATGGATACCCAGATTGCAGAAGCCCGTGCCCGTGATTGGGCAACACAAGAGCGGTTGAAAGCAACTGAGGCGGTTGTCAAAGCCCAGCAAGAGGAATTAGAAACGCTGCGATCGCGCTTAGCGGGTAATGCCTTCGATGCCCTACGACTAGACGGGCAGGGGCGGCGACTGCGGTCAAGTGCCGATGCGACTCAGCAGCGTATGGCTGAGCTAGAAGCAGAGGCAGAGCACGCCAAAGCTCTAACTCTGCGGTTGCAGATTCTACTAGAGGCGGCTCAGCAGCGAATTCAAGAGTTGGCCTTAACCCTCAGTGATTACCAGTCGCGCCCGGTTGCCTCAAATCCGCAGCAATTCCATCAACAGCTCACTCTGGATTCCGTTATGCCGGCTGAGCCGCCGAGCCGCAGCAAGCCTCTTGATCGGCGCACCCAGGCGATCGCCACCTTGGGGCAAGATTTAGCACGGGCACAAATCAAAGTAGAAGAGCTAGAAATTGAGCTGTCGCGACAGCTACGGACTCAAGCCCGGTGGCAACATAGCTACCGCGAAATGGAAGCTGAGTGCGATCGCCATCGTGCCCGAATTGCTAGCTTAGAGCACCAAGGTGCTGAAATGCAGGAGCAAATTTTTCAGCACGCTCGCCAGACGAATGAGTACGAAGCGGCAGTGCAGCACTGGAAAGATCAATATGTCATTGGTCAGCGGCAGCTTGCCCAACTTAAAGAGCTACTCGACAGTGCCCAAGTTCAAATTCTCGCCAGCGAACAAGTTGACCCAGAGCTGACGGCTGTTTTTTCGGAATTGATGACCATGATTGAATTGGTTGCTACGACCGAGCTGAATTCTCGGCAACCGCTTGCTCCAGCCTCACCTACGCGTTTTAACTCTCTCGACCTGCCCGATTTTTTACTCCGGCGGCGCACGCAGCGCAGGGGAAACATGAAGGATGAAGGATGAGAAGTTCTTATGGGGGCGCGGTCTTGAATCAGGGGCGATCGCCCTATTTAAGCAAGATTATCAGCCCCATGCCGCGCTTCTGCTTCCCCACTTGTGGCATTCTGGATTATATGCCCGACACATTTCTAATGACAGTTTCCAATGCAATATTTTTTGGCTAAGGGTTTGTGGAGCACGCAAGCGCCCCCAACAGAACATTGGCTTGGCTGAATCGACATGTATTGGTTTCCGAATGACAGTTTCTAAAGGCAGGATAGATTGATGGACAACAAAATGATGCTGATGATTCCTGGTCCTACTCCGGTACCAGAACCTGTGTTGCTGGCGTTGGCAAAGCATCCGATTGGGCACCGCAGCGGCGATTTTGCCAGCATCATGGCAGAGGTCACAAGTGGGCTAAAGTGGCTGCACCAAACCCAAAACGATGTGCTGATTCTAACGGCCAGCGGCACGGGAGCGATGGAAGCAGGGATTATAAACTTTTTGAGTCCCGGCGATCGCGTCTTGGTGGGCTGTAATGGCAAGTTTGGCGATCGCTGGGCAGAGGTCTGCGATGCCTACGGGTTAAACACGGAGAGAGTAACGGCTGAATGGGGCAAACCACTTGACCCCGAACAGTTCCGCACGTTGCTAGAAGCGGATACTGCTAAGCAAATTAAGGCAGTTATCATCACCCATAGCGAAACATCAACGGGCGTTTTGAACGACCTGGAAACTATTAACCGTTATGTCAAAGCTCATGGCGCATTAATCTTAGTCGATGCGGTGACTAGCCTGGGAGCGGCTAACGTCCCTACTGATGCTTGGGCGTTGGATGTTGTCGCCTCAGGGTCTCAAAAGGGGTTTATGTTGCCCCCAGGGTTAGGCTTTGTAGCCGTTAGCCCCAAAGCGTGGGAGGCGTACGCCACAGCCAAGCTACCTCGCTACTACTTAGATCTAGGCAAATATCGCAAAGATGCAGCCAAGAACACGACCCCGTTTACCCCCCCGGTAAATATGTTTTTTGCCTTGCAGGTGGCGCTGAAAATGATGCAGGCAGAGGGGTTGGAGAATATTTTCGCCCGCCATCTACGGCAGATGAACGCCACTCGTGCGGCGATGCGATCGCTGGGGTTGCCCCTATATGCAGCAGACGGGGCAGCTAGCCCTGCTATTACTGCGATTGCACCAACTGGGGTAGATTCTGAGCAAATTCGCTCGGTGATGAAAAAGCGATTCGACATCATTTTGGCAGGCGGACAAGACCAGCTCAAGGGTAAGATTTTCCGGGTAGGGCACCTGGGTTTTGTGAGCGATCGCGACATTCTTACTGCCATTAGCGCTCTAGAAGCTACATTGCAAGACCTTGGCTATGACGGCTTTACACTAGGGGCAGGTGTAAGCGCTGCCGCCCAGGCGTTAACGGCCACTTGAAACCACAGGCCGACTAATACAGTTCACCGACAACTTAACCCCTGTACACCCAGTATCTGGGCAACGGCTTAAGCCGTATTAAGGATTGCGTACAAAATAAAACTTAATCTTTTTTTGGACGTGCCGCGCTGAGCACGGCACGTCCAAAAAAAGATTACAGGCTAATTAATTTGTAATCCTAAGCTGCACAAACAAGGAGAATTTTTATCATGGTTCAAACACAAGAAGCACGGACTTTGTTTCAGGCAGCTTACGAAAATCGCTACACCTGGGATGCTAACTTTCCAGGTTTTACGGCAGATGTGGCTCTCAAACAAGGCGATGAAACCTATGCTGCCAAGGTACGGGTCAATGGCGACCTCAGCTACGAGGTACTAGAGGTGGCAGATGAAAAAGTACGCGAATCGCTTCAGGGGATGCTGTGGGAAATCGTTACCCATCGCAAGCGCAACAGCTTTGACCAGGCTCATGGCAAAAACAGCTTTGAGCTGGGCGACACCGACACCACCGGAGCCGTAGAAATTCTCGTCAGCGGCGATTCGATGGGTTCAAACTACAAGTTGCGGAACAACGAAATTTGTCAGGTGAGCCGGGTAATGAGTGGTAACGCTTTTACAATTAACCACAGCTCTAGTCTAGACACTGGGTCGGGCTATATTTCCACAGGCTACGATATCGTGTTTCGCAATGCAGAATCTGACGAGCTAATTCGAGAAAACCGGGTAGATAGCACATACGAAAATGTGGGTGGCTATTATCTGCTGACCCACCAGATGATTCATGCATCCCAGCAAGGAGAACAAACCACGACAGAGTTTAGCCTTGCTAATATTCATTTATTACAGCCAGTCGGGGTGTAATTGGTTAGCTGAAAACGTATTGTGCAAGGATAAATAGAAGAGTTTCCGATGGAGACTCTTCTTGTTTTATTGCTGATTCCCTGATGGAGTTTTATGAGCAGCGTTTTGGTAATTACAGACAACGAATTTAAGACAGAGGTGTTGAGCGAAACGTTGCCTGTACTGGTCTATTTTTGGGCACCTTGGTGTGGCCCCTGCCGCTTGATGTCTCCGGTAATGCAGGCGATCGCCGCTCAATATGGCGATCGCCTCAAAATTGCCAAGATGGAAGTAGACCCCAACCCCGAAACAGTTGCTACCTACAACGTTCAGGGTGTGCCGGCGCTGGTGTTGTTTCAAGCGGGTGAGCCAGTAGAGGCGATCGAGGGAGCCATCAACAAGCAAAAGCTAGAAATCTTCTTAGAGACCCATCTTTCCCAGGCAGTTTAGGGTGAAGCGCATGTTGTGTGCTGCACTCACTATCTGACAGATCTTGATTTCCACATTGGTTCCCTAGCAGGGTGGTCTATTGCCTGTTGTTACTAGACCTCCTGCGTGAATTGTTTCCCGGCGAGCCGGGAAACAATTCACGCCCTCAAAAAGGCATTCATACCCAGATTAAGCAACGCCTATTGCCTTAATTACAGCTTTATTCAACTCTGAGAGTCTTTAAAGAATTCTGAATATTACAGCAGATATGTGGCGGTTTCACCCTGAGCAAAGACAGCATAGGAGGTAAGACCTTTTGGATACTACTGTGGATTTGAGGAACACGTTTATGAATCGCGATATGTGGTTGGCTGGAGCTGTTGCAGGACTGACAGTGCTGGGATTGATGGGTGGAAATGCGATCGCCCAACCTGCTGAGGGCATTTTCCTAAGCGAAGAGGGTGAATTGGCCGAGGGGGACTTGGTTCTACCTACTGACAACAGTCTCTACGACCAATACACATTTGAGGGGCAAGAAGGACAATCTGTCACCATCACGTTAGAGAGTGATGAATTTGACTCTTATGTGGCGCTGATCGGTCCCGACTGGGAGGTTATTGGCGAAAACGACGACGTTGCTCCCGATGTTCAGACTGCACAGCTAGAGGTGACGTTGCCCGCCGATGGCACTTACACTGTGTTCGCCAATGGGTTTGATAGCAGCAGCCGTGGCCAATACAAATTAGAGGTGCTTGCTGCTGAGTAACTGCTTTGAGCTTAGAGGCGAGTTTCCACTGCGACTCCCTCGAACGTCGTGAAGCCTACCGTTCAAAACGCCTGATTTCTTGTGCGCTTCGTCCACAGGAAATCAGGCGTTTATAGTTTTGATGCGTTTGATTTTTGGCATTGCTTAATTCGCATACTAATATCTAGCCAGCTCGACCCAGTGATGGGTTTACTGCTCGAAATATAGTCTACGCCTGTTTCGGCGACTGCTCGAATGGTGCTTAGGGTGATATTGCCAGAGGCTTCAATTTTAGTGCGATCGCCTCCCTGCCGAATCAGGTCTACAGCTTGCCGCATGGTTTCAAGTGGCATATTGTCCAGCATAATAATGTCTGCGTGACAGTTGAGGGCTTCCTGCACCTGTTCTAGGCTTTCTGTTTCTACTTCAATCGTGAGAGGGTAGGGGATGCGATCGCGGATTTGACCGATCGCCGACTCAATTCCTCCAGCAGCGGCAATGTGATTGTCTTTAATCATCACACTATCGTCCAAACCCATGCGATGATTAACAGCCCCACCTGCTTGAGTGGCGTACTTCTCCAGCAGCCGCATTCCCGGTATCGTTTTTCGAGTGTCTACAAACTGGGTTGGTAAATCAATAATTTGTTTGACGTATTGCCGAGTCAGGGTAGCAATGCCACTGAGCCGCATCGCTATGTTGAGAGCAACGCGTTCCCCCGTTAACAATGCCTCAAGTGATCCCTCAATGTGAGCAATAGTCTGCCCTGGGCTGCACCACTGCCCTTCAGCGATAGCAGCGGTAAAGCAGGTCTGCGAATTCAACATTGAAAATACACGAGCGGCAACTGGCAACCCTGCAATAATCCCCGATTCTTTGGCAACCCAAACTGCTTGCCCAGTAACCGATCGCCCTGAAAGCAGCGCCTGAGTTGTGCGATCGCCTCGACCAATATCTTCGAGCAACCAGCTTTGAAGCAGTGGATCTAACAGTAACCAGGCTGGCAACAAGGCTAACGGAGGAGTGACGTTTTGCATGGCTTTGGCAATTCACGGCTGGAGTATGAATTGGGGTTGAGCGACCTACTTAGTAGGCCGCTCAACCCCAATGACATACCTAGAATCAGCAGCGTCCTCAAGTTGGGGCGCTTACAACTGTCGGGCGACCGCCGACTGCGTGCTTATCGATCACTTGATCCACTAGTCCATACTCTAGCGCCTCTTCAGCAGACATAAAAAAGTCCCGTTCTGTGTCGCGTTCAATTTGCTCTAAGGGTTTGCCCGTATGTCTGGCCAACCACTTATTCAGGTTTTCTTTGTGGTAAAGAATTTCCCTAGCCTGAATTTCAATATCGGTTGCCTGACCTTGAGCACCCCCAAGCGGCTGGTGAATCATGATTCGGGAGTGGGGGAGGCTCATACGCTTACCCTTGGTGCCTGCGCTCAGCAAGAACGCACCCATACTGGCTGCTAAACCTACGCAAATGGTGCAGACATCGGGGCGAATATGGCTCATGGTATCGAAAATACCCATACCTGCCGTAACTGAACCACCCGGAGAGTTGATGTAGAGGTAAACATCTTTTTCTGGATCTTCGGCTTCAAGAAATAGCATCTGCGCCACGATTAAGTTCGCAACGTCAGAATCAACAGGCTGCCCCAAAAAAACAATTCGTTCTCGCAGGAGCCGCGAATAGATGTCAAAGGCGCGTTCACCCCGACCCGATTGTTCAATAACGGTAGGAATCATGGAGCCAACTTCCCTGTTGTAATCGTTTCTACCCATTCTAAAACGATTGGCTGAGTTTGTTGGGTTGTGCGATGGGGGGATTTTACCCAAAGCTTACTCCTCATAGGCTGATGAATTTTCTAGTCCCAAGGGTTTGCTCTCTTCATTAAATAAATATTGGAGCAGCGATCGCAATTTCATCCGACTGATATAAGGCCATCCGCCCTCTGATTCCATATCTTTGAGCAGGGCGTAGAGCGATTGCCGATTGCGAGGCAACGTTTCTTGAAATAGATCGTCGCGAATATCGTGGTGGAGCGATTCCAATAACCTCAATAGCTTCAACAGAGCTAATCCGTCTCCTTCGGACTGCGCTGCTGTTGCTTTAACGAGATTGGCGATCGCCTCTAGTTCGTCTTGTAACTGAGCTGAAACAACCTTCTCACCATCACTCATACCTTCCTCCAGGCTGAACCCGTAACCTGCCCTGTTTAACCTGCGTCCTACTTAGACTAGGGGTTATTTTTTTGAATGACTTGCTAAGTGTCCTATCCGAAAAAGTTAACGCCTAGCCTAAACCGTTGCCATAGGTTGTCTAAATGCTACAGGAGTCAGCAACCTTAAGCAGTTCTATTTTAAAAAGTAGCGGCAAAAAATAACAGTGTTAATCCGTTAGTAAGTAGGTGGGCGTAATTAAACATAAAACCCTAAAAGTCTGCGCCGCCCGCTGCGCGGGCGGCGC